>CAYUUQ010000007.1:0-18921 GCA_964447875.1 uncultured Methanosarcinales archaeon
ATATAGATCTTTACTTCTTCTTATTGTCTGTAGTTCAGCTACTCCCTCTACAACCATATTCTTATTTTAGTATATTGCATATAAATATTTTACTAAAAACTATAACCCAAACTCTTATATATCAATTATAATCCCAAATTCTTATGCCTTTAACAAAAGAACAAGTAAAACAAATAAAAGATGAATTAGATAATTGTAAAAATCCTTTATTCTTCTTTCACGATGATCCAGATGGGTTATGTTCTTTTCTGTTATTTTACCGTTACAAAAAAGAAGGACATGGTGTTATTGTAAAAAGATATACTCCTCAGGTAGATGAACAATTCCTATCAAAGGTAAACGAATACAATCCAGATAAGATATTTATCCTAGACTTAGCAGTTGTAGACCAAAACTTTGTAGATAATGTTAATGTTCCGGTAATATGGATAGATCATCATACACCAATAAAATTAGATAACATAAAAACATTCAATCCAAGGATAAATAATCCGAATGACGGTACTCCTGTAACTTATTTATGCCACCAGGTAGTGGGGCAAGATCTATGGTTGGGAGCAACAGGCTGCATTGGAGACTGGTTTTTACCTGATTTTATAGAGGTATTTAAACAAAAGTATCCAGACATGGTCAAAACAGCATCAACTGATCCAGGCTATATATTATTCAACACTAAACTTGGTAAACTGGCAAGAATTTTAGCTTTCATTCTAAAAGGTAAAACACACCATGTAAAAAAATGCTACAAAGTCATGACCAGAATAGACTCACCATATGAGATTTTAGAACAAAAATCATCACAAGGGAAATTCATATACAAAAAATTTGAGAAAATAAATCAAGAATATGTCGAACTTTTAGAAGAAGCAAAAAAACAACTAAGCGACGATCCAATCTTATTGTACATATACCAAGAAAATAAGATGAGCTTCTCAGGAGACTTAGCAAATGAACTAATGCATCGCTGCCCAACTAAATTGGTCATTGTTGGTAGAGAAAAAGATGACGAGATAAGAATGAGCTTAAGGTACACAAAACCAATACAACAAATCCTAAAAAATGCTCTTGCAGGTCTAGACGGATATGGTGGTGGCCATGAATATGCTTGTGGTGCAAGTATAAAGAAAATTCATTTCAAGGAATTCTTAGATAAGATAAGAAAACAACTATAGCAAAGGCAAATATTATACACATCCTTTGCTTATTACGAATGGCAAACAAATATTATCATCCATTTGCAGTGAGTATATAATCGACAAATTTATAAATCAATATCCAATTCTCAAACACATATGCGCTGGTAGTCTAATGGCTATGATCTCGGCCTTCCAAGCCGATGGTCCGGGAAATGTCCTTCAGGACTGGACATTCGGAACTTCGAAAGGATATCATAACCACGAAAGTCCCGGCCGGCGCATTTCTTTTTAATTAACTTTATATATTCTTCAACTTCTTTAATTAATAATGAAACCTATAAATTACCAGAATAAAATATACTATAATCCTTTATTCATAAGTGTATTAAAGATAACTGCACCTTTAATACTATTCTTTCTAAAAACAAAAAAAGTAACAATAATGGGAAAAATAAACGATAGAGGGCCAATCTTAATAGCAGCCCACCATGAAAGAATAGCAGATCAATATATAATCGGAAAATCAATAAAAAGAAGGTTACACTGGATAGCTGATATTACCAAACCAAATTCAAAAAAATCATTAGCAGATTTATATCTTACGAAATGGTTAATGCTAAGAATTGGAGCTATTCCGATAGACAAACACAACCCAAAAAGAAATACAAACCTTCAAAATCATCTTTTATGGCTTCTAAAAGAACAACAAGCAATTGTTTTCTTCCCAGAGGGATATTTAAAGTCAGAAAGAAAAACAAAGTTTGGAAAATTTAAAGAAGGGATAATAAGGTTAGCATTAGAATACCAAAAAATTAACAAAAACCAAATACCTATATATCCTGTTGGTTTATCATATAAAAAAACAAGAGCAATCTTAAATATAGGAAAACCAATATTCATAAAATCCTTAAAAGATAAAAACAAAGTTTTCAATAAAATAAAACAACTTTCATAATGGCAAAAATACTCTACGGAATAGCAAAAGAAGGCATGGGCCATGCAATTAGAGCAAAAGTAATAATCAAAGAACTATCAAAAAAACACGAAATATTAATTCTAGAGGGGGGAAGACAAGCTTCTTACCTAAAACACCATTTCAATAATATACAAAAGATAGATGATTTTGATTTGGTCTACAAAAATAACAGTATTAATTTCACCCTAACATTTTTCAGAAATATATTTAGGATGCCAAGAATCTTTACATCATTCAATAAAGCAAAAAAAAGAATAAATAAATTTAATCCAGATATAATAATCTCTGATTTTGAACCTCTATCTAATCATTATTCTATAATCTCAAGAAAACCATTAATCTCACTAGATAACCAACACATAAACACAAAGTGTAATATTTCATTTCCAACAAAATTCAAAGCAGACCACTTAATAACCTCAGCTGTGATATCTTCAATAATAACAAATGCAAAATACTTCATAATAACTTCATTAATAAAACAAAAAACAAAAAACAAAAATGTCTTTATCTTCAATCCAATAATAAGAAAAGAAATACAACAAGCTAAAACAAAAAATAAAGGCTATATTTTAGTCTACCAAACATCAAAATCATATAAAAAACTCATACCAACACTAAAAAATACTCCATACAAATATATTTTTTATTCAACCAAGAATAAAATTGAAAATAATATTCAATTCAAGAAATTCCAAGAATCAGAATTCATAAAAGATCTTGCAGAGGCTAAAGCAGTAATAACAAATGGAGGTTTTGGACTTATTTCAAAAGCAATATATCTAAAAAAACCAATATTAACTATACCGGTCAAAAAACAGTTTGAACAGATTTTCAACGCATTAACAATAGAAAAGTTGAATTATGGAGAATTTCAAGAAGAAATTTCAGAAGAAACAATAACTAATTTCCTAAAAAATCTAAAAAAATACAAATATAATTTAAAAAAGGTAAAAAATCAAGATAACTCAAAACTAATCAAAAAACTAGAACAAATAATCAATAAATCTTGTTAAGAGCTTTTCTTACAGGTCCCCAATGATGATACCCGATTATCATAAGTATGTCAAGTATTAGGAAAAGAAAGCTTACTGCAAGTATAATTCCTATTTGAAAAAAAGCAAAGATAATCAAAACTATCAAACTAACAATCAACAACGAATTCATTCTCTTTATTCCATATTTCTTAAGAACTCTTCTAGCCTCTTGTTGTTTCTCTAACATCTCATCTTTTCTTCTTATTGTAGCATAACTAAAAGCAAATAGGAAAACCGGAATAACTAATATAGTATACTCAGTAGATCCTGCAGCAACCATCCCAACATAAAATCTCAAAGGATGAGTTATTCCATTAGCTAAAATATCAACATAAGGTATCTTCTTAAATACTGTCGAATAAAGTAGATTAATCACTATAAATACCAAACCTATAACAAAAACATTAAAGTTCAAATTATAAGCAAGCAACAAACCACTAAAAATCAATAAAAGTGCAAAAATAGATAATCCTCTAACACTTATCTTCCCAGAAGCCA
This sequence comes from uncultured Methanosarcinales archaeon, assembly GCA_964447875.1. GTDB lineage: Archaea > Nanobdellota > Nanobdellia > Woesearchaeales > DATDXC01 > CAYUUQ01. Next base: position 3,648 of record CAYUUQ010000007.1, read on the forward strand.
AAGGCCTATTCCTTTTTTTAGGGTGTTTCTTATCATTATCTAGATCTATTATATCATTTATAGAATATAACCCTCCATATATCAACGGTCCAAATATTAAGAACAATAAAAACATAATCCAATAATCTATTAACTGTGGCGGCCATTTAACCAACATATACCCAAGAAAAGCCTGTATCATAACAGGATAATACCTCCACTTCATAGACTTCAGATACATTATTGCCTTCATAACAATAACCAAACACCTTCTATTTAAAAACTTAATTGTTTGTCAACCTAAACCAAATTACCACTATTTTCAATAACACAATATTTAAATACGAGCTAAACAGAACCAGTATTATGAGAAAATTAAGAGATTTAACAAAAATTATAACAATATACTTAGGATTAGTATTTATTTCAGCAGCAATATTTAGGATATTTAATTTTGGTATAGCAAAACAAGAGATGGCCCTATTAAGCCTACCAGAATTTTTAGCAGTTTTTGTTATTATCGGAGAAATATTCTTAGGTATAACTTTCTTAATGAATAAATATATCAAAATAGCAAGTATATCTGCTATAGCTTTCTTATTATTTGCATTAACTCTAGCCCTTGTTAGAAATGGCGCATATTTATTATCTCAAGCAGGTAAACTATTTGTATTTGATCTAGAGATTACTGATTTTTTTCTGCATTTAAACTATTTAGTTCTATTAATATTTGTTTATTTTAATAATAAGAAATCTAGATCTTTAAACTAACAACCTTAGTTATACCATGTTCATTCATGCTAACTCCGTAAAGATTATCTCCTCTGGATATAACATTATCATTATGCGAAATCATAACATACTGTGCTCTATCTGAATACTGACTAACGAGTTTAGCTAATTTCTCAGAATTATGTTTATCCAGTGCAGCATCTACCTCATCAAGTACATAAAAACTAGCAGGTTCATGTTCTTGTATAGCAAATATAAAAGCAAGTGCAGTCATGGTCTTCTCTCCACCAGATAACGATCTAATATCCATAAACTTAACACCCGATATCTTTACTTTAACTCTAAGGCCACCCTCAAATACATTATCAGGTTCTTCTAGTTCTAAAAAAGCTTCTCCTTTAGATGAAAGTGCAGAAAATATCTTCTTAAACTGCTCATTTATAATATTGAAATGTTTCATAAATAATGTAGTCTTCTTTCCTTCAATCTCATCCATCAGTTTCACAACATCTTCTCTTTCGCTACTTAAACTTTCTTTCTTCTCTAAAAGAGCATTATATTCTTTCTCAACTTCATCATAGATCTCTAATGATTTCATATTTACAAATCCTATCTCATTCTTCATCTTCTCAAACTTAGAAATCTCATACTTTAACTGATCCCAGTTTTTCTCTTTAGATAATTGAACACCTTCATATTGTGTAAATTCTTGCTTTAATCCAGCTAATGAAGAATTAACTTCAGCACTCTTCAAAGATAGCGTATTACTCTTTATTTCAACCTGAACACTTTCTTCTCTTTTCTTATTAATTGTTATCTCATTATTCTTAATTTCGTCATTTATCTTTGTCTGTTTAGCAAATAATTCTTTAAATTTAGCATAGAATTCCTTTGCTTGTGCTTCTTTTTCATCAAGCATCTTTTGCTTGTCTTTCATTTCACTACTAAGCTCAGTTCCTTCTTTCTTAAACTTACTTTCTTCAACATGGATCTGTTTTATTATCTCGTGAACCTTCTCTACTTCTGGTTTATGTATGGTATCAACCTGAACATCAATATTCTTTATTTCAGAATTCAAAGTAAGTATCTCATCATTAAACTGTCTTAATTTCTCTTCAAATGTGCTGATTTCAGCAAGTAATGATGGGTTACGTAGTGATGTTATCTTACCTCTAAGGTTTTGTTTTTCAATCTTTAACTTAGCAAGTTCTCTATTCTTCTCACTTATTATATCAACTAATTCATCATTCTTCTTATCAACATCTTTAGACTGTTTATCTAATTCTTCTTTCTTTATCTTATTAACATCAAGATCACTTGACTCTAAATGCAGACTTTTCTCAGTTTTTATGATCTCTCCCTCTAACTCAGCCTTTGTCTGCCTTAAACTATCAATCATCTCTTCATTTTCATTTCGTCTTTTCTCAAGTGTGATAATTGTGCTTTCCAACTCATTTATTCTTTTTTCATAACCTTCTATGTCATCAGTAAGGTCTTTTTCTTTAAAACCCATTCCTTTTCTTTTTTTGTCCCTATATCCACCATGCATCGCTCCACTTACTTCAGCAGTATCTCCATCTAATGTAACCATTTTAGCTTTACCAATACCTAATCTTCTAGTTACATCAATATTATCTACAACTACAGTATTGGCAAAAACATACTCAAAAACTTTCTTAAATTTAGGCTGAAACTCAACAAGATCGATTGCTAATCCATGACAACCATTAGATTCGCTAAGCTTCTTAACTTCTTCACTCTTTTTCTTAGTATTCAATTTAGATAACGGTAAGAATGTTGCTGTTCCTAGTTTATTTTGTTTAAGATATTTTATACATTCAGATGCAACTTTATCATCCTCTACTACAATACTTTTAATTCTTGGTCCAGCAGCAATTTCAAGTGCCAAAGCATACTTAGAATTAACATTACCAAGTTCTGAAACAGTACCATAAACACCATTTTTCTTTAAAGAAATTATTTTCTTTACAGCAATATTACCAAGAGATGTTTCTCTTATTGCAACATTTCTTGCCTGTAGTGAAGCCAACTTCTCATTTAATTCCATAGCTTTTGCTCTTGAATCACCTATCTGTGCAGCAAGAGAACTATCTTCATTCAATCTTTTATTCAAATCTAATGTACTTTTCTTAAACTCTTCTTTCTTATTCTTAAGATCATCAATCTCTTTTTGATGTTCTTTCTCAACTTCAGCTACTTTTTTTATCTGTTCATCTATAGTGTTGATTTGGTGTTGAACAGCATCTTTTTCCCTAATCAAATTATGCTGCTGTTCTCTTAGGGAGTGGATCTCTTTTTGCATCTCATCAGCTTTCTTGTCAATATCTTCAATTTGTTTATCTAGGTCAGTTAGATTATCTATATTGTTTTTTTCCCTAAACTTCTTTACTTTTTCATCTAATTCACTTTTCTCTTTTTCTCTCTCACTAAGATCTTTTCTCAATCTCTCTTTATTTTCAACAAGCTTAGCAATATTTTCCTCAGTATCTTTTATAGTAGTATCAAGATCTTCCTTTCTTTTACTTATCTTAGTTAATTCATTTTTTATAGTTGTTAGTCTTGAATCATTCCTTGTAAGTTCAATCTTTAAAGCTTCAACTTCTTTATTCAAATTTACCTGTTCCACTTCTCCCTTTTCCTCAATCTCTTTACTAATCGAACTAACTTCATTTTTTTTGGCTTCATTCTCTTCATTAAGTTTTTTTATCTTTTCTTGTATCTTAAGCATATCTTCTTTTATCTTAGATAATTTCTCATCAAGGTCTTTTTTCTCTTCTTCTTTTTTGTCTTTCTGTAATTTAAGTAAAGATGCCCTATACATGCTTATCTTTTCATTCATATCTTTAAATTTTAAAGCTTGATCACGATCTTTCTTCAATTCCTTAAGATAAGTACTTCTTTCTTTAAGAATAATCTCAGCATCATTAAGTTTCTTTTCAACTTTTTCTAGTTCCAGCATAGCTTTTCTTTTCTTTTCCTCATATATACTTATACCAGCTATATCTTCTATCAACATCCTTCTTTCTACAGGACTCATCTCAACAAATTTTATTATATCTCCTTGTAAGATTATATTATATCCATCAGGTTCAATCTTAGCATGCCTCATAAGATCTAAGATCTGTTCCCTTGTTCTGACATTATCATTTATTTTATAGATACTTTGGCCATTTTGCCTTACTATCCTTGTTATCTTTACTTCTTCTTCCTCAGTCGGAAATGTCTTCTCTTTATTATCAAAATATATACTTACTTCTCCTTGTTTAGCAGGCTTCTTTGACTTACCACCATTATATATCAGATTAGAAGATTTCTCTGCTCTTAGTGACTTGGCACCAGATTTACCTAAAACAAAACATAAAGAATCAAGAACATTACTCTTTCCAGACCCATTAGGCCCTAAAATAACATTGAATTTTGGTCCAAAAACTAGCTCAGTATGCTTCGCAAAGCTCTTAAATCCATGCATAACCAGCTTATTTATCCTAGTCATAAACACTAACTCCCTCTTTTACTAAATTCTACTCAACTTTGTTTATAAATTTTGTTGTTATAGAATCTAATCCTTAACAATAAACCCTTTATCTCTAAGAATATCAATTATCTCTTTTTTCTTAAATATCTTACCTTGCAACAAAACTTTTCCAGTTTTGTATAAAACAATTGTCCCATCTCCTTTCAATCTGCTAACTTCATGCTTAGAGGTAGTTGAAACAAAATTATATCCATAATCCAATAAAAATTCCATATGTTTTTTATCATTTTCATCAAAAACATTGTTTTCTTTTTCATCAAATGTTTCAAAATCAGCTAAACTACTCTGATTCTTAGCATTTTCATATTTTTTATAAGAAGCCCATGTTTTTCTGAATATCTCTGGATATTTATTCCAGTTCTCTTTTAAAAATTTCTGTGTTAATGAATCACTTGGATAACCAGACCCAAAATTAATACCAATCTTTTTTTTGATCTCTTCAATCAGATTATCTCTCGTTACTTTCGCTAAAATAGATGCTGCCCCAACTTCAATATAATTAAGATCTGCCTTATGCTCACATACTAGTTCAATTTTCTTATCTTTAATTAAATTTGCCATATATGATTTATAATTATCAGTATTGCTGGAGGGACTATCAACAATGGCTTTTGTGGGCTTTAATTTATTTATTATTTCAGCACCTTTATGAGCCTCTAACCAATTCAGGTTTAAACTATCCGAATTAAGTGCATCATCAATTTCAGTTGGTTCAACAACAATTATTTCATAATCTTTTACTATCTCTTTTACACTTTCAAACATATCTTGTCTTTTATGTTTAGCTATCAATTTAGAGTCTGTTACGCCAATATTCTCTAACTTGATTATATCTTTAGGATCAACAACTACTCCTGCCATTACTAATGGACCTATGACGGGGCCTTTAGGCGGTTAAAAGAACGTATCTTTTAATCCTCGACCTGCCTCATCAATGCCGCATATTAAAGTCATGGAGAAATGTAAAATTAATTTCTTATTAAATCTTTTGTTTCTTGATCAGAAATTACAGAATAGAATTTCCTTTGAAATTTATCTTGATATAAAAAATCAATTTTTCTATGTTTTAATAACCTTTTAAGAACATCTCTAACAGTACAAACATCAATTAATAATTCCCTAGCAATTTGATTCCTATAACTTTTACCATTTTTCTTCAAAAAAAGAATAATTTGTTTTTCATTTGTTCTTGCTCTACTTCTCTTCTTGGTCTTTGTTAGGTAATTTACTAACTCAATTAATCTTTTTTGGTGAGTTTCTAATGCAAAACCAATTTCAGTAAACTTTAGAATATCTTTTACCTTATTAAACATTAAATAATATTTATTACCGTAATCTTTAATATAATATTTTTGTATCTTAGACTCTATCTTGAATTTTTCAATTAGTATTTTCTTAAGATCTTGTAAATAAGGTAAAGAAACACTATGAAATCTCACTTCAGAACCTTTCAGGTAATGATTAATTGATCCTTCCATTGCAAAAGCGTATCTCAAATACTCAATTATTACAGATCTTGGAGATTTAAATATCCATTTAGGAATTCTAGCATTCTCATCGGACTTGTGTAAATCTAAATGAGTGTAAGCAAAGTGAACAAATGTTTTTCTAGAAAATTCAATTCTAGGAGTATCAGTTTTTTTATCTATATAATAATTACCATGTATATTAAAAAAGCTCTTAACAATCATCCCCATTTCCTTTACTAAATATCTATCTTTTTTCTGGGAAAAGCTTAAGCTGCAAAGATCTTTAGTTAAAGATCCATCCATTATCATGGCACAAATTCTTGCTATCTTTTCGTCTAATTTTAACGGAAAGTTGACTATTATTGGCATAGCCTTCGAATTCTTAAGATATACTCTGTTGTTAGTGGTAGTAAATATCTTACTAAGATTATCTTTATTAACCATAACATATATTTCTTTTAATTTTTTATTTGATTTCATTTTACATCAATTAATCCTACTTTGGATGTGAACATGAATGAAAACCAAAATTAAAGAAAAGTAATGGTTTAAATACTTCACGCACATGTATGTCCAGTGTCCAGTGGTATAGCTATAACGTCTAAAAGTTAGAAATATTAAAGAATTAGGGCTTCTAGCACTGGACATTTTAGCCTGTCCAGTGGTTAGTATTCTAAGAAACAATAAGAAAAAAGCAAGGAGAGAGTGCCTCTCCAAGCCATTTGACTAGCGGGGAGTGGATTTGAACCACCGACCTGAGGGTTTCTTACGACTGTGTCGCTAAGATAGCGAACGACAGTAAGCGTTATGAGCCCTCCGGGCACTCCTAGCTGCCCCACCCCGCTATATAACACCAAAGAAAATCTACACCATTTATAAATGTAACGGATAAAGTAAAATTACAATAAACATTTAGAAATCAAACCGATTTCTAAATGGATTTGAAGGCAAGGCCTTCAAAAAGTTTATAAAGCAAATACCAATTCTTAAACCTTATGCCGCGATCGCATAATCTGGTATTGCGCTAGATTGCTATTGGCTAATTGTCAGTATGAAACTTGCAATATCACACAAACATCTAGTGACCTCACGGTCTTCTGGGTTCAAAATGGCTAAACTTAAGTGTTTACCTTGAAAGTCCCAGTCGCGGCGTTTTATTCTTTCTTAACATAAACTAAATCGAGCAGTTCGTACCATTGAACGAAGCGAAATGGTACTATTGATTACAGGGGTCTATCGGGCGAAGCCCTTAGCCAGTAGCGGCGTTTTATTCTCACCAAGACTCAGCATCAGCAAAATCAATAATATACATTCGAAAACTTTCCCCTACTAATTCTACTGTATAATTATCTTCTCTATTATCGTTATGCCTTACTCTAGCAAAAGCTAAACCTTCTTGTATTCTTTGACGAGTTCTCATCATCTCAGCATATAACTGAGTATTGTAAAATTCTACTGGTGCATGTCTTAAAAATATTGCAAGAGTTTCTCCAAGAACCTTGGTATAGACAACATATTTATTATTTCTAAATTTTTTATATTTTAAGATCGGTTCAGCGGGTATATAGTTAAAACCCATTTTTATCCATACATCTATCGAATCAACTGCTTTTTTCCAAGCTACGAACGCCTTTTCACTTATAATCTTTGATAGGATTCTTCCAGCATATTTCCCACCTAATAAAGTTACTGTTCTTTGATCCTTAACATTTCTAAATAATTTAGCTTCTTCTCCGCCCCCAAGTGCTCTTCTAAATTTGCCCATATTGTATCTCATACGGGGGATTCCTCCTAAAGCACCTTTTTGTTTAGGATCAAAAAATGAACCATTAACTCTACCAAAATAAAGACTATGATATCTTACGTCACCAGTAGCTCGAAATAATACCTCTGCAGCAGTTTTTCTAACAACACCTTTTTTACTTTTTAAAAGTCTTATAAAATAATCTACATCACTTATTAGTTTCCCAAGACTTATTACTGCAGACTGAGCTACATTTTTAGATTTACTCTTAACTTTCTGCTCAACTAAGGGTATACTTTCTCTAGCTCCAATATCACCTAAAAGAAGAATTGCCAATTCTTGTACAGTTTTATCTGGATTTTCCAATTCAGTTTCAATTCTTCTTATTGCTTCTGGAGAAGCTTCTTTTGCCAATTCTTTTAGAAGTATATGTTTATCTCCCCAATGATTCATTTCAGCCCATACTCTTTTACATATCAAAATTATTTCCATTGCCTCTTTACCGACTACTTTTTTCACAAATCTCCCCACTTTTAAAATTCTAATATGTTTTCTTATTTGTCTATAGTAAGGGACCAATTTGGGGAATTCTTGAAAATACACTCTTAATCTTTCATTCTCATTATTAAACACTCTTAAGTGATTCAAAATCTCTCTTTGTCTTAGAATTGAGGTTGTCCTAAAATAAGTACCTAACCTGTATATTTTACCAATATCCTCTTCTAATTTTCCTACGCTCACAAAATTACTGTTTCTTATAAAGTATATAAATTTTCCTAACAATACTAACGTAAATCTTATATACTATTATCTATAATTATCAATCCTATGAAAAAGGGGCTATTATTACTTATACTTCTATTCTTACCTATAGTATATGCAGATGATATCTATACCTCAGATTCTGTAGTTATAGACTTAGTCATTAGTTCTAAAGCAGATATAATAAGAGAAACATCTTCTGCATCTCTATCATCTTTAAAGATAAATATATCTCTTTTTCCAAAAGACAGCTTTCAACAAGAAGTAATCTCTTTAATAACAAGTCCAGATGCAAAAATGTCAACAGCATATGCATCTTACGAATGGACAAATCCCCTAGAAACTACTGTTGATTTTGGAATGTCCTCAGTAGTGAAGACCCACAACACACAAATAGAGATAAAGGATAAGGTGAATTTTCCTTTTAGTCCACCAAAAGAGTTGAAGTTATATACAAAACCATCTACAACAATAGACTCAGATAATCCATCAATCTTTTCTTTAGCTAATCATCTTGCAGAAGGGGAAGATGATTTGTTTAAGGTAGTATTCAATCTTGCTCAATGGACTAAAAATAATATAGAATATGATTTAACTACCTTAACAGCAGATGTAACTCAAAAATCTTCTTGGGTCTTAGAAACAAGGCACGGAGTTTGTGACGAACTGACAAATCTTTTCATCGCAATGTGTAGAGCATTAGGTATACCTGCAAAGTTTGTTTCAGGAGTATCTTACACAAACTCAGAATTATTTGATGAAAAATGGGGCCCGCACGGGTGGGCAGAAGTTTATTTTCCAGGATATGGGTGGGTACCTTATGACGTTACATATGGAGAATTTGGTTACATTGATGCATCACATATCAAACTAAAAGAATCTTTGGATGCAGATGATGCATCAATCAGATATCAATGGTTAGGAAAAAACGTAGAATTAAACACTTATCCTTTGGAGTTTAATGTAGATGTACAAGATTTTGGAAACACTATATCTCCTCCAATACAGCTTGATCTAGAATTAGATAAATCTGAAGTTGGTTTTGGGTCATACAATCTTGTAGAGACAAAAATAAAGAATCTTAAAGACTATTATATAGCAGAAGAACTATACCTATCAAGTCCAAAAGAGGTTCAGTTGCTTGATAATGAAAGACAACAGGTTCTTCTCAAACCAAATGAAGAAAAAACAATCTTTTGGACTATAAAAGTAGACGATAATCTAAAACCCAACTTTATCTATACTTTCCCAATGTTAGTTATATCTGCTGAAAATATATCTTCTGAAACATCATTTACATCAGTAAAAGAAGGACAAGATTATTCCCTTAACGAGATAAATTCTATGAGGGAATTAAAAGAATTAAAAGATGTTAAGGTATTCTCAAAAGACATAAGCTTAAGTTGCATAACTTCTTTATCTGAATTATATGAATACGAAGAGACAAATATAAATTGCGATGTAAAAAACATAGGAACAATATTCTTAGAAAATATAGATTTCTGCCTTGTTGATGACTGTCAAAATATAAATTTAGGTATCGGTGAAGAAAAACAATTACTATATCAATTCAAACCAACTAAAACTGGCCAACAAGATCTATTATTAGAAGCAAAGAACTCAGAATCATTAGCATCAAAATTCATAAAAATAAATGTATTAGATACCCCAGATATCCAAATCAGCAATTTAGAATATCCAAATATTGTCTCTTTTAAGGATGACTATCAGATATCATTCCTGCTTGATAAGATATCTGTTTCAACTCCTAAGGGTCTAATTGTAGAGATAGATCAAGAAGGTCTAAAGAAAACATGGACTATAGAAGAACTTTCAAACGATAAAGAGTTTACTGTTGATCTTAAAGGAAGAGACCTAGGGATAGGAGAAAATAATCTACAGGTATCTTTAACATATCATGATAACAATGATCTCGAGTATGATAAATCAGAGTCAATGAATATAACACTAGATAAAGTCACACTTACAGAAAGGCTTCAGATCTTCTTTACAGATATAGCAAAACTTTTTGGAAGGATCTTAGTTTAATAACAAAGTTTTTAAACTAGCTCATTTATTATATTCTTATGCCTAAAGCAACTAAAATAGAAAAAATAGTTCCTGATACTTCAGTTCTGATAGAATCTCTTCTTTCAAAAAAACTCAAATCTAAAGATATAATTGTTAACCAAATAATAATCCATGAAGCAGTTCTAGCCGAGCTTGAACATCAGGCAAATGAAAATAAAGCTATCGGTTATCTTGGTTTAGAAGAAATAAAGAGACTAAAAGATCTTGCCACTTCTTTTGAAATTATATTCTCAGGACAACGTCCAAGAGCAGTAGAGATAAAATATGCATCTTTAGGAGAGATTGATGCCATGATTAGACAATTAGCATTCGAACAAGATGCGACATTACTTACAGCAGATAAAGTACAAGCAAGAGTTGCAGAGGCTCGGGGCATGAAGGTTATTTATATACAACCAGATACATCTGCTAAAAAACTCTCATTAGATAAATTCTTTGACGAAACAACAATGTCTGTACATCTAAGAGAGAATGTAGTTCCATATGCAAAAAAAGGAGCACCAGGAAACTGGCAATTTGTTGCATTAAGAAAAACTGTAGTTAAACAAGACGAGATTCAGGAAATATCTAGAGAGATAATAGAAAACTCAAAAATTCGTAATGATGGTTTTATAGAAATTGAACGTTCGGGTTCAACAATTGTTCAATTAGGAAAATATCGTATAGTTATCTGTAAACCACCTTTCTCAGATGGATGGGAAATAACTGCAGTAAGGCCAGTAAAACAATTAAATCTTGATGATTACAACCTATCAGACAAACTAAAAGAAAGAATAGGTGAACAAGCAGACGGAATATTAATAGCAGGAGCTCCAGGTCATGGTAAATCTACTTTTGCCCAAGCATTGTCTGTTTTTTATGCTTTACAAAATAAAGTAGTAAAGACAGTTGAAGCCCCTAGAGACTTAATACTTCCTGATGAAGTAACTCAATATGCTATATCTCATGGCGATGCCCAAGAGATTCATGATATATTACTATTGTCTAGACCAGATTACACAATCTTTGATGAGATGCGTAATACAAATGATTTTGAATTGTTTGCAGATATGCGTTTAGCTGGTGTAGGGATGGTTGGTGTTGTTCATGGTACTAATCCAATTGATGCTATTCAAAGATTCATAGGAAGAGTTGAGATGGGGGTTATACCTCAGATAATAGACACAGTCGTATTTATAAGAAAAGGACTTCCAGAGAAAATCTTAAGTTTAGCAATGACAGTCAAAGTTCCTTCAGGAATGACTGAAGCTGATCTTGCAAGACCAGTAGTCATTGTAACAGACTTTGAAACAGGAAAACTAGAATATGAGATCTATAGTTACGGTGAACAAACAGTAGTAATTCCAGTAACTGAAGACGTTTCTAAATCAGGTTTACACAAACATGCAGAGGAAAATATCAAAAAAGAACTTCTTCACTATGCAGATAATGTAGAAGTAGAGATCATATCAGACCATAAGTGTATTGTTAAGGTTCCAGAAAGAGAGATAGCAGGAATTATAGGTAAAGAAGGAAAAAACATAAAAGAGATAGAAAAAAGAATCGGACTAGGTATTGATGTTCAGGAATTAACTAAAAAAGATATAGAAAAATCAAGAGAAGACAAAAAAGAAGTTCCTTTCGATATAAGAGAAAAGAAAAATTCTATAATTTTTGATATGGGTATAAAGATGCAACACAAAGATGCTGATATCTATATTGTAAATGACTTTTTACTTACAGTAAAAGCTGGGGCAACTGGGATAATAAAAATAAAGAAGAAAAATCCTATAGGAAAACAAATAATCAATACATTAAATTCCGGGAAAAAAATTAGACTACTTATTTAACTACCTAGCTAACATCCTTGTGCCATACTTTCTTAAATCAGTTGCAGTATATTTAAGAGCAGTTAAAACACTGATTATCTCTTCTGAACCCAATCTTTTACCTACAGTAACCATTCTTTCAGTTATACCTTCAACTATCTGCTTATATTTTGTTCTTTGTTTTAAAAAGACTGTAAAAATATCAGAATGAACTTTTCCCTGTCTGTCAACAAAATAAATTCCTATATCAATTTCAGGGTTCCTATCATCTCTTTCTCTCTCAGCACCAATAACATGAAGTTTTCCACCAGCAACATCCTTTCTACAATACCATTCTTGATAAGATTGGCTTCCTCCACCATATGTCTCATCTCTCATATAAGTAAACCCATTTTCTTCTTTTTTTACAAAAGTAGGATTTTTTCCAACAAATACTACTTCCTCTTCTTTTCCATCTTCATCTAGAATATCACATAATCCATCAAAACCTTTCTGAACATCTTCTCTTAAAATCTCCCTAGAAGCAAGATATGCTAAGCTACCATTAGCATAACTTATCTCAAAACCCTCTCTATTATACAACATAAGTTTAGAATATAAATCAATTAAAGCTGACTCAGAACTTACTAAGTCTCCTTCTACTTTTGCTTTTTCTATTGTTGTTGTAATCATTTGCGGTCAGCCTCTACATTCCCCCATCAATGTCGCCAGCTAAGTCCCTCTTTCTTTCTTTACTTACTTATGACAAAAAACATTTATAAAGTTTACTCAATATTTTTGGTAAATATAACATAATATATCATTTTTATGTTATAATTATAACAAAATAAGTATATTTTCGGTGAATATTAACGAGAAAAAATGAAATCTGTTGAACAAGAAAAATCTCTCGACGAGCAGGAAAAAAATATAGTGAGGGAGCTAATTCGTAACCCTAGAATCTCAGATAATAAGATATCCAAAAGAACAAAAATACCTGTAATGACTGTAAATAGGAAAAGAAAGCGTCTTGAAGAAGAAGGGTATCTAAAATATTTTACAAGTCTTGATTCAGGAGAACTTGGAACAGGAATTTATAATGCAAAACAACTATACATAATAAAATTTAAAATAGGTATCACAAGCGAACATTACTTAGAAACACTAGAATACTCTTCTAAATATCGCGGTTTCAAAGCAACCTATGTAAGCTTATCTTATTTAGGAGAAAAAGATGGCCATCTTGCTCTAATCTTAATCATGGATGCAAGATCTGACTCTAAATTAGTTGACGAATTCAATGGAAAACTTATTCCTTATTTTAAAGAAGTTCTTGGTGATGATTGTATTGAAGAGGTAACAACATCAAAGATAACTCATACAGTTCGTAGACACCATAATTACTTAACAAGATTCAACATGGAGAAAACAAAAATAAAAGAAGAATGGCTAGATGAATGGATATTTGTAGGCGATGAAATAGAAAAGGTGTAAATATGATTATAGTATATATAACTTGCAAAAACAAAAAAGAAGCAAAGTCTATCTCTAAACACTTATTAAATGAAAAATTAATAGCCTGCGCAAACATAATGCCAATAGAAAGCCTATACTTATGGAAAAACAAGATAGAAGAATCAAAAGAAACAGTTATCTTAGCAAAAACTAAAGATGAAAATTATAAAAAAATAAAGAAAGAAGTTAAAAAACAACATTCTTATGATATCCCAGCAATAATAAAACTACCTACAGAATGCAATAAAGAATATAATGATTGGATTGATAAGGTGATTAAATAATGACATCAAAAAAAGTAATAGTACTAACAACAAGAGCAAGATATGAATTAATTATACATTCAGGTATCATGAGAACAGAAATTGATCAAATATATAGTAAAGGGGGACGACTCGGCCCAATTAATAAATTTGTTCAACAAGACCCATCCAAATTTCAAATTCTGGGTTGTTACTTTGGACCATTAGAATCAGGAGAATATGCTCTTTCTACACAAAGGAAAATAAAAAAAGACATTTCTATGAAATTCATTAAAGGCGGTAAAATAGTTATTTTAAAAAAACATAGAAGAAAAATTTCCCTAAGCTCAGTTATTCAAGATGTAAGAACAACTGTCTTAGGTTAAAAAATTAATATTCATCCATATGGTTAAATTCAGCATCTTCAACCCATTGTTCTGGCTGATTAACAAAGTCGATTAAATCCTGCATAAGTAATGCGTGCCTGTGTTCTTCTTCAGCTATCGCAATAACTTTAGCTTTCATGTTTTCATCTTCAAGTTCAGCTGCTTTCTTTCTATATAGTTCTTCACTTTTTATCTCTACTTCTTTTGCTTTCTCATAAAATGCAACTTCATCTCCTTCAGTAGTGAGGCCAACACCTGAGTCTTTCATTTCCTGAAAAACATTTTTAACTTCTTTAAGATCAATAGGCTTTAGTTCAACATCTTGGTCTTTTTGCATTGCATCAAAAATCTGATAATGGTTATCTTCCTCATCTGCAAGCATCTTCAGGATACGTTTCATTCCTGGACTCTGTACTTTTTCCATATGTTCAAGATAGTTTGCCTTTCCTTCAAGTTCCATCTGTTTTGCAAATTCAAATATATCGTTCATTTTTACACCTCATTATTTAAGAAGACTTTTTATGTCTTCAAATCTTCTTTTTGTATCTTTTTCAGCTAATTTAAACAGTTTCTTTGCAACTTCTGGTTTTTGTGTAGCAAGTGACCTATACCTTCTCTCACCTTCAAGGAATTCCTGGAATGAGGATTTAGGTTCAGGTGTTTCCCAGGTTAATGGATTATCTCCATTCTGAGGGTTAAACCTATACATTGGCCAATATCCAGAATCAACTGCTTTTTTCTCTTCTGCTTGAACCTGTGTCATGTTAATACCATGTGCAATACAAGGCGCATATGCAATAACTATTGATGGTCCGTCATACGCTTCTGCTTCTCTTATTGCTTTTAATGTTTGCATTTTATTTGCTCCCATATTAATTGAAGCTACATAGATATTACCATAGCTCATCATCATAAGAGGCAAGTTTTTCTTTGATGTTCTTTTACCTGCAGCTGCAAACTTTGCAATTGCTCCGATTGGTGTAGCTTTAGATGACTGACCGCCTGTATTGG
>CAYUUQ010000008.1:0-18816 GCA_964447875.1 uncultured Methanosarcinales archaeon
GCAGGCCATTCTGTAAGAATATACTCTTTTCCTTTTTTTACTGCTGGTTTAACTTCAAATTTTATTTTATGATCACGGAAACGAATGTTATCTTCTTTTATGTAACCTTCTAAGTAAGAATTGATTCCTGCTTTTCCTGCTTTTAATTGTGAAACAATACCATAGCAACCTTCTTTACCATACATTATATGAACTAAATCTGCCATGTAATCCATTACTATAAGATCGTGTTCTATTACAATAACTGAAGTATTCTCATCTGCTAATGATTTTATGAATTGTGCTATCTTTAGACGTTGTTTTATGTCTAGGTAAGAAGATGGTTCGTCAAATATGTATAGGTTAGCATCTTTTAGAACAGTTGCTGCAATTGCAACTCTTTGAAGTTCTCCACCTGAGATTTTTGCTATGTCGTTTTGTAAGATATTTTTTATTCCTAGTTTTTCAGCTATTTCTTCTAGTTGTTTCTTTTCATCTACTTTTTTTAGTAAGTCTATAACCTTTCCTTTTGTTTGTGTTGGAATCAAGTCAACATGCTGTGGTTTATAGGAAATTTTGATATTTTTATCTCTGACTTTCTCGAAGAATATTTGAGCTTCAGTTCCTTTAAAGTATTCTATAAGTTTTTTGTAGTCTACTTCTTTTGCGTCTAATTCTCCAATATTTGGTTGTAAAACTCCAGCTAAGATCTTAATTGCAGTTGATTTACCTATTCCATTTACTCCAACTATACCGACAACTTTTCCAAATACGGGAGTTGGTAATGAATAAAGATGAAAACCGTTTTCACCGTATTTGTGAATAGGTGGTTTGTCTAATTCTTCAGGTAGGTTTATTATAGAGATAGCTTCAAATGGACAACGGTTTGGGCATATACCACAACCAGTACATAGTTCTTCGTTTATTTTTGGCTTGTTATCTTCTGATTTTATTATGCATTCTTCTCCCATCTTATTTACAGGGCATAGCCTAACACAAAGATGTCCTCCGCAACCTTCTGGATTACATTTCTCTTTTTGTAGTACTGCTATTCTTGACATTATAAGTTGGAATTGGGGGGTTTATTAATAAATATTTCCAATAAATTAATAAATAGCGGTAAATTTATGGTTAGTATGAAATGTTCAATATGTGGGAATAAAGTTCAAGAAACGTTTATGAAGAAGATAGTTGGAACTGTAGTTAAAAAAGAAGGCAGTAGTAAACAATATCCTATATGTTTTGAATGTCAGAAAAAGTTTACGACGAAAAAAGAGTTGCTTAAAAATATTAAGTGACTCCATTGTTTCTTATTAAGTTATACATAACTGCTCCTGTAGCTTAGTGGGTAAGGACTTCGTCCGATACACCCCTGTGGTCCATCAACAAAGTTGATGGCCCGAGACATTTAGGAAAGACGCTCCTGTAGCTTAGTGGCTATAGCACGAGTTTCGTAAACTCGGGGTCGTGGGTTCAACTCCCACCAGGGGCTTATCTTTTTCTAGTTAATTTTCTGTAAGCAACCTTGCCTTCTTCTATTGCTAACCTTCTGATTGTTGAAGGTAAACTTCGAATATATTTAGCATTATTGCCCCAATATCCTGTAACTTTATGTTCTGTTAAATCCTGAATCCAATCTGAGATGTCTTGTTGTATTTGTTCTCTTGCTGTTTTAATCATATGTTTTCTATTAGGCGATAGACCCCAAGCTAATAATACTTCTAAAGGGATTGTATATTGGCTAAATACACCAAGATATGGTCTAAGGTTGGTTTCTGAGAACCTGCCACTATCCCTATTAAAATTCTCACGCAGATCTTCTCTCATCCCATAGAAATATTCATCTGTTGTGTAAGCGCTAGAACCATTTTGACAAATAGTAAAATCAATGCATATTCCAGTTAGATTATATCTTCTAAGCTTCGCTTGTACTAAGACTACTCCCTTATTTACACTTCCATTAATTGCTGCAACAGTATAGTGATATTGGGCTTTTGTCATAGTTAGATATTTAAGATTATTTTTTCATTTATATTATTTTGTTACAACTTTATTCCTAAACATTTTTATAGATTTGAATGTTTTTAATAATTATGAAATCAACATGCTTTGAAAGAGCTATATTTATATCGTGGTACTGCAGCAAAAGAGATTGCAAGTTTTGTTATTTATCTAGTAGAAAGCATGTTAGTCCTGATCCTCGGAAAGATAGGCGTTCGTTAGCATCAATATTTGCTGAAGCAATATTGTGCAAGGCATATGGATGGAAGGTTGAATTTATTTCTGGTGGATGTGATACTTTTACTGACGAAGAATTGTTATTGATAATCAAAACAATATATGAGATTACTGAACAAAAACAATGGTTAAACTTAGGTGTTCTTAGTAGAGAGCAACTTGAAATGTTTAAACCTTATATTGCAGGAGTTTGTGGTACTGTTGAATGTATAACCCCAAAGTTAAGAGATAAGATATGCCCTTCAAAACCATTAGGTGAGATTGAAGAGATGTTTAAAATCTGTGATGAACTAAAGATTGGAAAAACAATGACTATGATTATAGGTTTAGGAGAAAAGATTGATGATTTTGACTATCTTCAGAAATTTATTTCTAAACATGATTTAGATAGAATAACATTCTATAGATTAAAAGGTCAGAAAGGAACAATGTATGAAGATACAAAAGGACCAGATATAGATTATTATGTTGATTGGGTTAGAAAAACAAGAGAAGCGTTTCCAAAGTTAAAGATAGTAGTTGGAAGTTGGCTAAGTCACCTAGAAGAGATAAACCTATTGTTAAAAGCTGGTGCTGATTCTATAACTAAGTTCCCATCAATTAGAAAGTTTAATACTAAGTATGCTAGAAAGATTGAGGACGAAGCAAGAAAAGCTAGTCGTAAGTTTAATGGAACATTAACTAAGATAAGAAATGTTGATGTTGATCAAAAGATAAAGAATATAGATCTTGATGATAAATTAAGAAGAAAAATAAATGATAAGGTTAAAGAATATCTTAGAAAAATGAAATCTAATTGCTAATCTCTGGAACTTCTTCTGTTGTTAAATGTTGGCCGTGTTTCCAGGAACCTGTTCTAAACCATAGAATCATTACTATTGAAGTTATTAATGAAGCAAAGATTATTGAATACCATATCCAGTTTATCCCTAAATCAAGTTTTATAGCAGTTAGGTATGCTAATGGAATTCCTATAAGTATTAATCTTAGTAAAGCTGAAATAAATGCAGGAATTCCTTTTCCAGCTCCTTGGAATGCACTTCCTATGTTTATTCCGATAGCTGCAAAGATATAGGTTAAGCTTACAATCTTAAGATACTCTCCACCTATCTTGATCACTTCAGGATCCATACTAAAGAATTCTACTAGTTTATGGGGCATTAAGAATATAATCAAACCAAGGGCCTCAATTATTATTATGGATATACCTATAGAGACCCATGTTGTTTTTTCTGCTCTATCCATTTTTTTAGCACCAATGTTATGACCAACTAAGGTAATTGCCGCTGTTCCGATAGCAATTATTGGTAACAATGCAACAGCCTCAATTCTGCTTGCGATCCCGTATGCAGCTATTGCTCCTGCTCCAAAATATGCAATAATCTTCATCAATAGAAACATCCCAACTGAATGAGTGATCTGAGATAATGATGCTGGAATACCTACTCTGAAAATATCCATTAAAATTCTAGTATTGTATTTAAAGATTTTAAAATCTAATTTAAGGTAAGAATTTCCTTTGAAAAGGATTATTAACAAAACTATTGCAGTTATTGCTTTTGATATGACTGAAGCATATGCTGCGCCTTTAACACCCAATGCGGGAATTATTCCCAGACCAAATATTAAGATAGGATCTAAGATTGCGTTAACTACATTTGATAGTCCCAAGTAAGTCATTGGTGTTTTTGTATCACCTTCGCCCCTTAAGATACTATTTACTGCAAACATTGCAAATGTGAAAATACTACCCCAAAGAACTATAGTTATATAATCCATGACTAAAGGCATTATTTCTGGAGAGGCACCTGCAAACCTAAATACTGGTTCCTTAAACACTAGTCCAATAATTGTAAAAAAGATTGCTATTGCTGCTGTTATTAGCAATGAATGTTCTGCTACGTTTTCTGCTTCTTTCTTTTTTTTTGCACCGAGATATCTTGCTATTAGTGATGTTGTACCTATTCCAATCCCTAATCCAAGAGCGATCATGAAGTAGATTACTGCAAAAGTTATTGAAACAGCTGCTAAAGCATCTGCACTTATCTTACCGACAAAGAAAGCATCAACTAAATTAAAGCCAGAATGAAGCAAAAAAGCAACCATCATAGGCCAAGACAAAGAGAATAAAGTCTTCAGTATACTTCCTTTTGTAAGATCTTTATGATTCATTGTAAAAATGTGTTTAGGTTTAGTTTATTAAGTTATGTTTATTCATACCTTAAAGCATACTCACTGACGTTCGTAGCATTAGAGATACTCATTTCATTCATATCTTAACGCTTCGACAGGTCTTTTTCTTGAAGCGTTAATTGCTGGAGCAACACCTGAAATTGCACCAACTACTGTTGCAAATAATATGCAACCAATGAAAAGATAGGGTGAAAAGTGAGGAGATAAAAATCCCCATCCAGTTGCATTCATTATTGCCCCGATTGTTGCTGAGATTGACCAACCTAATATAACACCAATAATTCCAGAAACAAAACCTAAGAAAGCAGACTCAAATAAGAATATGTTAAATATCTCTGAATTTTTTGCGCCTATTGATTTTATAACTCCAATTTCCCTTACTCTTTCCAAAACAGAAGTTACCATGGTATTTGCTGTATTAACTGCTGAGACTATAACAGAAATAAATGCTATTAATATTATAAAACCTATAACTATGTTTAATGCTGAAGCAAATGCTTCTAATTGATCGGTAAAAGAGGCTACATAGAAATCTTCTTGACCTTCTTCTTGATCTCTTGATTTTCTTAGATTTTTTTCAATTCTTGCTACTGTTCCTTCCATATCTTTTATATCTCCCCTACCATAAATTAAAGCATAACCCTCAGTATCAGGAAATGCTTTTTTGAATCCTTCTTCAGTAAAATAAAGGTTTGAATCGTCTGTGGGGTTTCCTATTGATTCATAGAACCCAACTATCTTAAACTTAATTCCATTTATCAAGATCTTATCATTTATATCAAGGCCTTTAGGAAATATCTTATCTGGAAGTTGATAATTGTACCCCACAGATACCTTATAGGTATCTCCATCATTGAGTATTCTTCCTTTTTCTATCTCTACACCAAATGATTCCCAAAGTATATCCATCTTTTTTGGGTCTCCGCCCATAGCATAAACATATTTTTTTGTAGAATCTTGTTCAACTTCTGCAAAATTAACATATGAAGGTATTGTTTCGATAACTCCTCTTGTTTTTTCTATGGTATCTATATCATCATCTGTTAATTCTACAGTGGAAGTTCCTGGAGCACCGGTTGTTTTTCCTTCAACCCAGAACTTATCTGCAGAACTACCTGTTGCAAAGTCATTTACATAATCATAAAGACCCCAACCAAAGCTTATGAATATAAATATTGTAGTTATACCTATGAAGATTGAGAGTATTGTAAGAAAAGACCTAGATTTTCTCATCCAAAGATTTCTCAGTGAGTAATATATATTTTCCTTACTGATCATCCTCTTAATGCCTCCACTGGTTGTTCATGTGCTGCCTGAATAGCTGGAATGATTCCTGCTATTGCTCCTATAATAAATGTTCCAAGCAAAGTAAAACCTATTAAGATAAAGTTTATCTGAGGAGTTACATCTGAACCGATCCATGCATTGATACCCACAGTACCTACAAAAGCTATTAATTGACCAAGGATTGCACCTATTAATCCACCCATTAGACCCATCATTCCTGATTCTACTAAAAATTGATAAAAGATATCTTTATTTTTAGCACCAATAGCTTTCATTATGCCTATCTGAGATCTTCTTTCAATAACTGTTGTAGTCATTGTATTAATTATACCTATGGCTCCAATAAGAATTGATATTGCAGCTACCATAGATATGAATATCTGAACACCTGTAAGGACATCATTGACTGTTGAAAGAGCAGCATCTGGTGTTTGAACAGTAAAATCTTCTTCACCGATATCAACATCGCGATTTTTTCTTAAAAGAATTTCAATTTGTTCTGCTGCTTTATCCATTAAGTCTTTATTCTTTACTTTAACTGCGATTAAGTCTACCCTATCTGGATCATCCATTAATTCCTTTAATGGTTCTGTATTAATAACTACAATATTATCAAAGATAAAGCTACCTTTTTTCTTTGCTATACCTACAACTTCAAATTTTTCTTCAAAAATTTCTACTACATCTCCAGGTTTAACTGATTTACCTAGTCCGACTGCATCTGCTCCAAAATTATAACCTAGAAGAATTTTTTTATTATCTCCATCCCTTAATAATCTTCCTTGTTCTGACTCAAATTCAATGACATCATAAACAAACTTTCTTTGTTTGCCATCTGGAACATTCATTGCTATACCAAAGACGGAGATATCATTAAAAACAAGTTTTCCTGATTCTAAAATTCTTGGAACTGCAAAATCAACAGCAGAAAGTTTTTCGATATCATCAACATCATCTTGAGTTAATGGATTAACTACACCTGTACCTGGAGGACCTACTCCAGATAGCCCCCCCGCTTGTACTGTTATCACTTCTGTTGAAGAGATACCAAATTGAGAAGTTATAGCTAATTTTAGTCCGTCACCTAGGCCGATTAGAGCCACTACTGCTGTTACTCCAATAAATATGCCTATTAAAGTTAACCAGCTTCTCACTTTTTTATGGGTCAGATTAACCCAAGCAAATACAAAATAGTCTTTTAACATTTGTTAACTATTATTTTTTGGATTTATTTTTGTTTTTCTTTTTCTTCCAATACCAGAATAAACCTGCTCCTATAATAATTAAGATTATAAACATGCCTGTTCCGCCACCGCTTTGGACTAAACCATATTTTTTAGCTTCTGCTGCTGTATATATTGGTAAGGCAACTTTTATCTCTTCTTTGTAATCTTTGTTATTTGCGTCTTTATATTCAATTGTTACAGGTAATGAAACTTCAGTTTCATCTTGACCTATATATAAATCAAAATCGATTGTTTCATAATCATCTGAGTCAATCTTTCCAATATAGGTATTGGCTGCACTTAAAATCTCATATTGTTCTGATTCTTCTAATGTTACATAAGCAAACTTAATGTTGTTGGTTCCTTTGTTTACAAATCTTAATGTAGCTGTTCCTTTTTTACCTGCTGTATTAAGGTCAGTAGAATCTAAGTTAACTACTAAATCTGGTCTTTCTCCAACTATCAAACCTACAATAAGTTCTTTTGTGTAGTTTGCATTTAATTCATCTGAGTATTCTAGAGTTAGTGGAACTCTGTATACTTTTGCTTCAGCATCTGGGTCTGCTACAAGATCAAACTCTATATCTGCTGTTTTTCCAGAATCTAATTGAGCTATTGTTTTCTCATTTGTTGAACCTATTGGAGAAAATGGGTAATCTGTAGTAACGACTGTTGAAGCGGTTGTAGTTGTCTCTAAAACTTTTAATGTTGCTTTTATGTCTTTTAGTAAGGAATCAGCCATATTTTTTATAGAAATCTTGATTGTTGCTTTTTGACCAGGCGCTAATTGGCTTGGGATTGAAGAAACATCTTCTACAGCTAGAATTGCATCGTGAGTTTGGATGCTTATTGTAAATGGTTCTGGTTTTTGTGAACTTTTGATATTGTCTCTTTTTACAGTATATTTTAATTCTAGATCATTGTCTCCTTCTACAGCATTTTCATCTACTTTAAGCTTAAACTTTACAATAACTCCTTCTTCAGCTATTTGTCTTGATTGTATGTTTCCAATGCTTTTTATAGCTAATTCTCCAGGCAGTATACTAAAGGGATAATCAGGTAAGATTTCTACAGACATTTCTTCAGCTGTAACAGATCCGTAGTTTTCCAGTTTGAAGCGAACTTCAACAATTGAACCAGGTTCTACAGGATCTGGCTGCTGATTAATCAAGCTGACTATTATAAATGGATTATCGCCAGCAGCAGCATTCATATAATCTGATGCACTTACAGATGTTGCTAGTATTAAAACAGCTAGCATAAATAATATGTTTATTTTATTCATGTGTTTCACCTTTTTTATTTTTTATTATGGTTTTTTATAGTTTTAATTATTTGGCCGTCTTTTAAAAGTTCGGTCCTTTGAGCATGTTTTGCAACGTTTTCATCATGGGTGACCATGATTATTGTTTTACCTTCATCTTTATTAAGTTCTTTTAGGAATTTCATAAATTTCTGACCAGTTTCAGAGTCAAGATTTCCAGTTGGTTCATCTGCTAGAATAACTTCAGGATCATTTGCTAGTGCTCTTGCTATTGCTACACGTTGCTGTTGACCACCAGATAATTCGTTTGGTAGATGTTGGCTTCGATCTCCAATACTTACTAGATCAAGAAGCTCTTTAGCTTTTTTTATTCTGTCTTCTTTTTCAACTTGTTGGAAGGACATTGGAAGCATGACATTCTCTAAAGCTGATAATGTTGGAATTAGATTAAACTTTTGGAATATGAATCCTATTTTTTTCCCTCTAATTTGTGCTAGTTCTGATTCTGAAAGATGTGCTATATTTTGTCCTGCTAAATAAATCTCTCCTTTTGTAGGAACATCTAAACAACCAATCGAGTTCATCATAGTAGATTTTCCTGATCCTGATGGACCCATGATAGCTACAAATTCTCCATTATTTATTGTTAAGTTAACCCCTCTTAATGCTGGAACTTCTATTTTACCCATAGTGTAGATCTTCCATACATTATTTAGTTTAATGATTGTTTCTTTTTTCATTTTATTTTATTGAACTCTTCTAGCATCATATTGATTATAGTTTCTAATTTTAGGATTTGATCATAATAGTTTTCCATTATTTTTATCTTTTTTTTGTCTTCTTGTGTTTTGGCTTTTGTTTTATATTCTTTTAGTATATTGGGGAGCTTTTCTTTGACATTATTTATGACGAATTCTTGTTTTTTAGTCATAGCATCTTTCCAAATATCCATTATATTTTTCTCCATTGTTATGAAGATCTTTTTTGACCCTGGTTTTCTTGTCTTTTTTATATGCATAATTGGAGCGAGCATGTTCACTTTGTTACTGACTGAAGCTAAGGAATAACCTGTTTCTTTTGCTAAATCTTCCATTGCTATTGGTTCAGGGGAGAGATATATCTTTGCAAATATAGTCATCATCAACGAATCTTTCATCCCCTGACCATGACCCATTTCCTGGAATAAATTTATTATTTGGTTATCGAGTTCTTGCATCTTCCTTTATTATTTTTAATAAGTTTACAATTTTTATTAATTATTAAAAGTAATAAAAGTATCACTATATAAATATTATGTTTTTTATAGGTTAATAGCCAAGGAAAACTTTAAAAAAGGAAGTATATATTCTTAATTTATGGCAAAGAAAAAACAAAATACTAGCAAGTTTATAGTTTATTTTTTAGCATTTATAATGGTAAGTTCTATTTTGGTAAGTTCTATTTTTGGAATTATTTTTTCAGGATATAACCAGACAGGCACAACACTAAGTTATAATGGATATAAGTTTTCCAGAGAGAATAATATTTGGGTAACTAATGTAGATGGAAAAAGTATATCTTTTGATTATTTTCCAGAAGAAGTGGATTATATCAACATAAGTTCTGAGATAATTGATATGATAAAAAATAGCGCCCAGATAGACTTTACTTATGATACTGATAGTGAATTTAAAGATACTATAGCATTGATACAATATAATATAGAACAAACATTAGATGAACAATTTGAAGTATATATGAGAAAAGGATTTACTACTGAGAATGAATTTGGTTTTCCTGTTATTGAATGTAATGAAGAGAGTAGTAGTGTTCCAGCACTATATTTTGTATATTCTAAT
The DNA here is from genome assembly GCA_964447875.1 of uncultured Methanosarcinales archaeon. Taxonomy (GTDB): domain Archaea; phylum Nanobdellota; class Nanobdellia; order Woesearchaeales; family DATDXC01; genus CAYUUQ01. Next base: position 10,026 of record CAYUUQ010000008.1, read on the forward strand.
CAAACAGATGTTAGTCTTAAAGGAAATTGTATAGTTGCTGAAGCTGATAGTGAATTTGATCTTGTAAGGGTAAAAGATAGGATAATATATTCTTTATTAGGAATAATTGAATAAAATGGAAGACACTAAAGAAATACTTGAAGAGGATAACAAAAAATCTGAAAAGTCTTTGTTAATTGTTCCGATAATAATATTAATAATAATTGGTGCAATAATTGGGATGAGATTTTTTATAAGAGAAAATCCTAGAACAATAGAGGATATGCATAATCTTAATCTTGAAGGAGATCTAAAAGAATCTCAAGGTTATGTTTACAATGGATTTAGTTTTATCAATATTTCTGGATTTTGGTATACTGAGATGAAAAGCCCTTCAGGAAAAACATTGTATTCGATTGATTTTAGGTATGGACCTAAACAAGTAGAAGAAGTTGATATGGTTGGTAGCTTTGATATTGATGGGTTTAATAATGCTACAGAGGCTTATGTTACATTTAATCCTGAAGGATTTGACGAGTTTACTTATTTAACTGTGGCTGTAGGAGATTTAGATCAACATCTAATAAAGGTATTTAAGAAGATGCCTATCGCTGCATGTGACAGGAATGAAACCAAAGAATGTTATGAAAGACCGATAGTTGATTGTAGTTCTGAGGATTTAGTATTTTATTTTGTTGAAGATATTAATCCATCTGTTGAATTTAGAGATAACTGCATTGTGATTAAAGGTAAAGAAGAGGATCTAGTTAGATCTGTTGATAAATTATTACTTAAATTTTATAATATAATATGAAACAATATTTTTCACCAAAACCAGATGTTGCGCTTAATCTAAAGAAGATTAAATCTAGATTAAGAGGGCAGGATTTTGAGTTTTATGTTGGTGGAGGTGTTTTTTCTAAAGGACATGTTGACAAAGGTACACAGGTATTAGTTGAAGCCATTACTATTGAAGATGGTTCTAGAGTATTAGATTTAGGATGTGGTTATGGTGTTGTTGGTATTGTTGCTAAGAAGGCTTTTGATTGTGATGTTGTTATGACTGATATTAATAGAAGAGCTTTGAAACTTGCTAAAATGAATTTAAAGTTAAATAAAGTAAGTGCTGAAGTTTGGGGATCAGACATATATTCTAAAGTTACAGGAAAATTCGATAGTATAATTATTAATCCTCCACAAAAAGCTGGAAAAGAAGTTTGTTATTCTATGATAACTGGTGCTAAGGATTTTCTTAATAAAGGTGGAACACTGCAAGTTGTGGGAAGGCATAATCGTGGTGGCAAGTCTTTAGCTAATAAGATGAAAGAAACATTTGGTAATGTTAAAGATGTTTCTAAATCTGCAGGATTTAGGGTTTATGTTTCTAGTAAGGATTAGATGTCCTTAACGCCATTAGGAGTTAGAGCAACTAACCTTATACCAAAACCTAACTTAAGAATTGCAGACATTAAAGCAGTATGTTCTTTTCCTGAACCTGCAACAATATTTACAGCTACTTCAAGATCATTTAATTTGCCTTTTAGTTGTTCTTGTATATTACTACTTAATTCACTTATTGTTTTTTTCATATCTAACTTTATTATATTTGTATTTTTAGAAAATGAGTTTGAGGAGATATCTTCAGCTGTAAAGATATAGATATTTTGCCATTCTATATCTTCAATAACTTTCTTTACATGTTCAAATATTCCTTTTTGGGAAGTTATGCAACAAACAAGATCTGTCATGACTAAAGGGAAGAGAGTAAGATTTAAATAGTTTTGGAAAACAAATTTTATTGTTTTCCAAACCGATTAAAACATAAAGTTTTAATAGTTTTCTTCATAGTATTTGTTTGAGGTGGTTTTATATGAGAATTAAATATATATTAGCAATAGTATTGGTTCTATTTTTATTAGTTGGATGTGGAACAACTGAAGTTGAAGATGATAATGTTAAAGTGAGTGATGTTGAAACTGAAGAGATTGATGAAGTTGATAATAAACCTAGTTTATCTGAGGAAGAATTACTAGAAAAATCTGAAGAGGAGACAGTTGAGGAACCAAAGGTTCTACCTAAGGAAGTGAAAGAGATATTAGAAAAAAGCAAGACAAGACTTAAGAACTACAAATATAATTTTGTACAACCTGGAGATACAACAATATACCAAATGTATGTTCTTGGAGATAATATAATGAAAGTTTATCCTAGACAGATAAAATTGAAAGATACTGTTTACTATGATACCATATATATAGATGTAGCTAAAGAGACTGCTGAAGCTTATTGTATTGAGGAATCGAATTGTAATAAAGATAATCTTGGAGTAAAAATGGGTGATACTATCTTCAAAGAAGAATATCTTAAATTACCTACAGAATGGGCTGATGAAATTGAGTGGGCAGAAATTGTTGATGAGAATATTGTTGAAGGAAGAGATTGTTTATCTCTAAATACCAATATAGGCGCAGTTATACTAGAAACATATTATGGGTGGATATATGAGATAGTTGATGAAGATGAGAATACCTGGAAATTTACAGGAACTGCGTTTAATTCTGTAAAAGAAGATGATGTAACACCTTAATTTTTATTTTTTTATATTCTTCCAGATCTTAAATATTCATTGATATCATCTGAATCCATATGAGATGATGATGAAAATTTTCTATAAAATTTCTTCTTTTTCTTAGTTAGGAAATAACCATAAATAAGTCCACAAGCTAACCCTACAAGATGTGAAAGGTGAGCAATTCCTGTTTTTACTGGGGAGAATACTCCAAATAGATCAATAAGTATAAAAACGATTCCTGCTGTACGCATTGACATTGGTATAACAAAAAAGAATAATATTCTTAGATTTGGAAGAAGGATTATAGTTAATCCAAGTATTGCCATAATTGCTCCACTAGCACCCACTGCTGCCCTAGTTGGGTAAGCTAAAGTAAAGCCTAATGAAGATAGGATTCCTGCTAAGAAATATATTAAAATAAAGTTTTTAGTTCCAATTCTTTGTTCAATTAATGGACCAAACATATATAATGCATACATGTTGAATAAAAGATGATATGCTCCCCCATGGAGAAACATTGAGGTTACTAAAATCCATGGTTCAGACCAGACATTTCTTGAGATAAGAGCAAAGCTAGTTGTAAAATTTGGTATAATTTGTTGTAATAAAAAGAAAAGAATATTTACTCCTATTAAAGGCAATACTGCATTATTTAGTTTAAGTTTCATTATATTTTACCCATATTAAAATTGTTTTGATTAGGTTTTGAAATTGGTGGGAAGTTGTTATTCATAGAAATATCTGAACCGAGATTTGAGTCTAAAGGCTGGCTAAAATCAGACCCTAAATCAGATGAAAAGTCTTTTCCTGATCCAAAAAGTTCTTCTGTAACTTGATATGTTTTTGGATTTGGGATGACCTTATCTATTAATGCGAAGAAACCGTAAAATAAAGGCATGAATAATACAATTATTCCCATATATTTCCAGGATATCTCTGCTACACCATATATCACTGGAGACAGTACTAACATTATATAGCTTGTTTCACGTACTCTACCTATCTTAGCTGTTACCTTTTTACCCATTACGCCGAGTATTATGATTGTTAGTCCGCCTAATATTACAAATGCACATAATGAGAATTTAAAGAATAAAGTACTTGAAAGTTTGGCATTTGTTTCAGCCATTGTTCTTAATAGGAAACGAATCCAATCTACTCCAACCCAAAGCATAACTGCACCATTGGTTACTGCATTACCTAAACCAGTTCCTTGTTTTTCTTGAAAAAAATCTGTAAAAATCAAATTTACCCAGATTGGGATTAAGATCCATAATATCTCAAGATTCTGAAAGGGTATCACAAAGAATATCGATATCCAAGACTTAAGCATCTCCCATAAATTCATGAGTATAGTAAGTAATGTATCAGTTAAGGCCATAAGATATAATTCAGATTATAATTATATAAAGATATCGGTCAATGGGGTTTATTATGAAGATATCGGAAACTTTAAAAATAGAGTTTTATTTCTGAAGTTAAAATGGATGAGCAAGCAGGAGAAAAAGAAGTTCCCAGCAAAAAAACAGGATTAAGCATTAAAAATATTTACAAAAGAGATTACAAAAAATTGTTGGTATTGCCTATAGGAATGTTGATTTTTGCTATTATATTAATAATTTCACAAATAGCTACAACAGGAGATTTTATCAATAAAGATGTTTCTTTGAAAGGCGGAGTTACTATAACTATACCTGAGATATCTGAGGTAGATATAAATGGATTAAAAGATAGTCTATCTAATGAATTTTCTAGCGACGTGGATGTTAGAGCATTAAAAGAAGGAGGGGTTCAGTCAGGGATAATAATAACTTCAGATATTGACGGAACTGACTCTGAAAGTTTAGATGCTTTTGTAGATTCTATCCAGAAAAAACTTGGAGATCAAGATTTGGAATATAGTGTTGAAATCATAGGTTCTTCACTAGGTGCTAGTTTCTTTAAAGAGGTTTTAATAGCGCTAGTTATCGCATTTATACTTATGGGTATTGTTGTTTTGATATATTTTAGACTGTTAATTCCTGGATTAGCAGTTATATTAGCAACATTATCAGATATATTAATCACATTAGCTATTGTTAATCTTATAGGAATAAAGGTAAGCTCTGCAGGTATTGCAGCTTTTTTGATGCTTATAGGTTATTCTGTTGACACTAATATCTTGTTATCTACTAAAGTATTGAAAAGAAGAGAAGGAAGAGATTCTTTTGAAGCTATAATAAATGCTATGAAAACAGGATTTATGATGACATTAACAACTTTGGTTGCTTTAAGCACTGCTCTTATATTTTCTCAATCAGAGATAATAAGACAGATCATGACAATACTACTTATCGGTTTATTAGTTGATGTAATTAATACATGGATAGGAAACAGTGCTATATTAAGAATATACTTAGAAAGGAAAAATAAAAATGTCTAAGATAAAGAATGTATTTAAGAATGCTAAAGTAATAACATTATTAGTGTTTATAATATTCGCAATAGTATCAATATCTCCTAATCCAGGAGCTACTGGTGTAAGTATAAGAAATATTGTATCAAATTCTTCAGCTAACCTAGCAGGATTAGAAAACCCTAAACCTGGGATAACAGCAATGGCTAGGGAAAGAATAGTTGAGATGAATAATGTTCCAATTATTACAACAGAGGATTATTATTCTTTTATGGAGAATGTTCAACCTAATAGGACCATACAGATAAAGACCAACAGAGGAAGTTATATGTTAAAGACAAGAGAGATGGTCCATGCAATAGAATTGAATGAAACAATAAAAAAAGAGATTACTCAAGAAGTTTTTGATGAGGAATTGAATAAAACAATCAATAAAACTGATATTATAGATGTGCCTAAGATTGAATTAAATTATACTGGAATCTTGGAAGATATAGGAATAAGAGTTCAACAAGCTCCTAAGACAAACATAAAGAAAGGATTAGATCTTCAAGGTGGAACAAGAATATTATTACAACCAGAAGAAAAATTAGAAGAATATGACTTAGATACTTTAATAGATAATATGAAAGAAAGGCTGAATGTTTATGGTTTAAGTGATGTTATTATAAGAGAAGCAGGAGACCTTTCTGGAAATCAATATATATTAGTTGAAATAGCAGGAGCTACTGAAGATGAAGTTAAAGACCTACTTGCAAAGCAAGGTAAGTTTGAAGCTAAAGTAGGGAATACCACTGTCTTTAAAGGAGGACAGGATATAACTTATGTTTGTAGATCAGCTGATTGTGCTGGTATAGATCCATATAGTGGATGTGGTCAATCAGGAAGTGAACATTTTTGCAGATTTAGATTTTCAATAACACTAACACAAGATGCTGCTAAAAGACAAGCAGAAGCTACAAAAGACTTAGAAGTTGTTTCTGAGAATAGTCAACAGTATCTTAGTGAGAAATTATATCTTTATCTTGATGATGCATTAGTTGATGAATTAAACATTGGTTCAGACCTTAAAGGTCAAGCTGCTACAGATATCCAGATATCTGGAAGTGGGGTTGGGTTAAGTCAACAAGAGGCTGCTCTTACTTCTTTGAATAATATGAAGAGATTACAGACCATACTTATTACAGGAAGCTTACCTGTTAAATTGAATATAGTGAAGATGGATACTATAAGTCCTGTATTAGGTAGTGAATTTGTAAGAAACGCTATAATGATAGGTATTATTGCTGTTTTGGTTGTGGCATTAGTAGTCTTTTTAAGATATAGGAAGATACAAGTTGTATTACCCATAATATTCACACTTGCGTCAGAAGTAGTTATCTTACTTGGGTTTGGTGCATTAGTAAGATGGAATATTGATTTAGCTGCTATTGCAGGTATTATCATCGCTGTTGGAACAGGTGTTGATCACCTGATTATTATTTCTGATGAGACATTAAGAAAAGAAAGCAGCCAAATATATGATTGGAAAAAAAGGATCAAGAATGCATTCTTTATGATCATGGCTGCATTTTTAACAACTGCTGCTGCTATGGTACCATTGTTATTTGCAGGAGCAGGATTATTGAAAGGATTCGCCCTAACAACATTAGCAGGTATGATTATTGGTGTACTGATAGCACGACCAGCTTATGGTGCAATGATTGAGATTTTGTTGAAAGATTGATGATGAAAACTGTAATAATTTCTTTAGGTGGTTCACTCATAGTTCCTGATGAGATTGATGTTTCTTTTTTGAAGAAGTTTAAAGTAATGATAGAAGAATATATTAGCCAAGGATATAAGTTTGTCATATACTGTGGAGGAGGATCAGTAGCTAGAAAATACCAAAAAGCCTATTCTTCTATTGTAGATGGTGACCAAGAAGTTATGGATTGGTTGGGTATATCAGCAACTCACCTTAATTCCCAATTAGTAAAATCAATATTCTACGAAAATTCTGAGGATGAAGTTTTAACAGACCCAAATCAAGTTAGTGATCTTAAGAAAAACATATTAGTTTGTGGTGGTTGGAAACCTGGATGGAGTACTGATTATGATGCAGTTATAGTTGCTAAGAAGTTAGATGCTTCAATATTGATAAATTTGAGTAATATTGATTATGCTTATGATAAAGATCCTAAGAAGTTTGATGATGCTAAGAAATTAGAGGAAGTAAATTGGGCTGATTTTAGAAAGATTGTTGGAGATATTTGGAAACCTGGACTAAATATGCCATTTGATCCTATTGCATCTAAAGAAGCTGAGAAATTTGGGTTAAAAGTTGTTATTGCAGGTAAAGACCTGGATAATTTAAGAAATATAATAGAAGGAAAAGAGTTTAAAGGAACTTTAGTCAAATAGATTCTAAAATAGTTATTTTACACTGATAAAGGGTAATATTTATATAATCAATCTGCTTTCTGATGATTGGGGGTATATATGGTAATATTATTTGATATATTTAATCTATCTGAGAATATATTTGATATAATTTTTTCTACAAAACAACAAAAAATAGTTGGTGAGCTTCTTATAAGACTGATGAAAGAAAAAGGCGGAGAAATAACTAAATCAGAGATGTCTACAATAGCAACAGAGCTTCATGAAGGAAGAATGATAACTAAGATAAATGAACCAGAATACTCTGGAAAGAATGTCAAATTATCATATAATAAAAGGCAATTTTACGATAGGATACTCACACCAATGAAAAGCATGGGAATAATCTATTATGACCTTTATAAGAAAACCTACAGAATAAGCGATAGGTTTGGTAAAGAATTACAAAAATTAAATTTTATGTGGGAAAGAGAACTTAAAAAGAAAGTTAATGTTCAATAAGTGATTAAAGAACCAAAGGCGATATGAATACTTCTATTAGTGCTGCTCCAACTAAAGTTACAATTGCAAGAATTATAAGGTCTAATGAATCTGTTAGTATGTGCTTAAACTTATCTGTACCAAAATCGTGTCTTATAAGAGCTATTGAAATTATACCTCCTGCTAAACCTGCCATGAAATATGCTGCTATCTCTGGGATACCATGAAGAGCGTACCTTAACAATACTAAAGGTGCAAGAATCATGTTGCCTGCATTTGCTTTTATGAATGCTCCTATAACTGTAGCAAGAACTGAAGCGTTCCATGTTAGGATAAATATGGCTCCGAAACCATAAAAGAAAGCAAATAATAAACAGAAAAAAAGCACTTTTATATTATTTAAGAATATTATTCCAATTGTTGAAGAAAGGCCTAAGAATTTACCTGTTGTTGGAGAATTAATAGATGCGATAGTATTTGTTTGGATCTGAAATAAAGTAGTTACTGTTGCATCTGGTAAAATTATATACCATAATGAGAATGCTGTTACAAAACCTAAGAATAATGATATGAATGAAAAAAGTACTTTTCCGTGTTCTTTTATAAGCATTTTTTCATCTGATATCTCAAGGTCTTTTTTCTCTTCCATTTTTATAGCCCCATATATTAATGGAACAGAAGCCATTGCTGTAAAAGAGACCATCACTATACTTGAGAACTCCTGAAATAAAGTAATACTTATAAAAATAGCAACTGAAGCATAGACTATGCCCATTAGATATGTTTCCCAGGGCTTTCGTTCTGCAGTTATAGGATTTACTAATGCTTCAAGTACCATGATATTAAAATAAGAAGAATAGTATATAAATTTATTGATTGACTGGTTTAACTTATTTTGTATTATATAGGTTTCTTTCTTATATTATACTGTATAGTCACATAAGTGGTTTACATTTCTGCTTCTTTATAAATAACAGAAAAAC
>CAYUUQ010000009.1:0-2639 GCA_964447875.1 uncultured Methanosarcinales archaeon
GTTTATAATCACAAGCTTTTTATAATTTTAAGTTTAGAAAAAGTTTATGTCATATAGGAACCTTTCAAACTTTAGTTCAATATTAAATAGAACTGATTTTGATTATATATCTAGTTTGAGAAAGATAGAACATTTATCTAAAATTATTCTGTTTGATCTTTCTACTATTCCTGATTCTACTGCTAAAGTATTTGCAAGTTTTTTTGAAGACTATCTATCTAATCTTGATTCTTTTTGTAACTGGGTGGGTTCTCAAGGTGATGTTCAATATGGCCATCGTGTTGTTGATGGGGAGCTTAGAAGAATTGTTGCTTTATTAAATGAACCTATCTCAAAAAGAATGGATATCTCTAATAGATATAGGTCTAAATTCAATAAGTTTTTTTTGATGGGGCTAAATAAGATAGAGCAAGGTTTAAGGGCAGCATTTGATCCAGATATAGTTTCTCATACAAATATCTCTACTGGACAGATTGTCAATTTCTTTTTAGATAAGACAATAGGTTTAGGCAGGATGTTTCAGTTTAATGACTCAGGTAATTTCTCATTTGTTAATGTTTTACATACTTTAGACAGTGCAGAATTGGCATTAACTGAGAGACTTTTACTAAGGCCTAATCCTGCTCAGATAAGGACATATTTTGGCTGGCAAGATAGGGGAATTGGTGACACTAGAGTTAGAGTATTGATGAAACCTGGAAGAGTACCTATTGTTGGTTTTTTGTATAGGAATAATGATAAGGGAAAAGCTGCTTATGGAAGACAGATAAGTGAATTTAGAAGGAATCCTAATTCAGTAAAGCTTCATCTTGTGTAGGTATTATGGCTGCTGTTTGAGTTGAATAATAATCGATAAGTTTTTGCATTACTTGTTTAAACTGATGTTCTTTACCTGGTCTTATTTTAGATGAAAGATACACAGCTTGTCCTTCTAAATGTTGAACAGCAGCATAAAATTCCTGAAAAACTTTTTCTCCTAGATTCTCAGATCTAGCTGTTGGAAGTCTTAAAGCATCAAGAGTTTGTTTCATTGTTTCTGGGTTTTGACCAGCATAGGCAATTATTGTGGGGCTGGTTTTAAAGTACGCAATTGAAATATTTTCCCAATTTACTTTACTTGTTAATGATAGAACTTCTAATGCTTTTGAAGTGGTTGTTCTTCCTTTTGTCACTTCTTTATAATCTCTATTTTTTGTATATTCTAATAAATGAGAATAACCCAATTCTTCATGTAATTTTAATAGCGGTCTAGTCTCTCTATTTCTCATGATTATTTAGAATTTAATTTTATTTATAAATGTTTGGTTTGTTACCACTTCTGTAGAGTAAATATAGAAAAGTTTATAAACCATACACAGATTCTACTACTTTAATATGGGAGTATTTGAAGAATTAAGAACAAGATTAGAATCTATAGATGAATTATTTGGAGATACGTCCGGTTTTTCAGATGATTTTTTAGAAAGAAGGACAGATGAGGTTGTTAATCTTGAGCTGAATAATGCACGGGCAAAGTATCAGGTTCTAGAAGTTGAAGTTACTGAAGGAGATAAGACTTATACTGAAACTTATCTTAGGGGTTTTGATGAGATAATGTCGCAACAATCTTCCTTAGCCAAATATTTTATGTCTGAATTAGCAAGAACAATGAGGGATATATTTGTCTTGGAATCAACTTACTTTTTTGATGGATCTGGTAAAGAGTATGCTAGTTATTCAGTTGATGTTTCAGATGAAGCTAAGCTTACTGTAAGAGTATTAGGTGGCGGAAGATATAGATTTGGAGAAGATTGCATTCATACTGATGGTTATGCACCTACTTATCAAACTCCTTTTGATAAATTAGATGATTTTTTGTCTAAACGGGATGCATTATTTGATAAGCTTGTTACTGGAGATACTCCTTATAATGGTTTAAAAGTTCAACATAAGTCTCTTATGGATGTCTAATCCTAGACATTTATGTTTATTTTGTCTTATTTAAGGCAATAGGTTTATAAATAGAAAGTGTTATTTCTGCTAGCTATGAAACACATACCTAATTTGAAAAACTTTAGTGGAAAAGAGATTGAATCTATAATCGATTTAGCTATTAAGATTAAGAAAAATCCAATCAAATATGCTGATAGTATGAAGTCTAAAATTCTTGTAATGTTATTTGAGAAAACATCTACTAGAACAAGAACCAGTTTTGAAGCAGGTACTTCCAAACTTGGTGGGCATGCAATATTTTTAGATTGGAAAACAACACAATTAAAGAAAGCTAAGATAGAAGATGAGATGAAATGTATAGAAAGGTATGCAGATATTATTATGGCAAGGGTATTTGAACATGAAACAATAGAGAAGATGAATAGTTCATGTAAGAATGTTCCTGTAATAAATGCATTATGTGATAAATATCATCCATGCCAAATATTAGCAGATTTGATGACAATAAAAGAACATAAGGGAAAATTAAAAGGATTAACTTTAGCTTATGTTGGTGATGGAAATAATGTTTGTAACTCACTTATTATTGGATGTAAGAAAGTTGGAATGAAAGTTAATGTTGCTACACCAAAGAATTATGAGCCTATAGAAAAACCTGATATGCTTACTACTGATCCTATTCAGGCATGTAAGAATGTAGATGTAGT
>CAYUUQ010000009.1:2651-18801 GCA_964447875.1 uncultured Methanosarcinales archaeon
ATACATGGATATCTATGGGACAAGAGACAGAAACTAAAAAACGCTTAAGGATATTTCCTCCTTATCAGGTTAATAAGAAATTATTAGGTAAAGCATTGTTCATGCACTGTTTACCTGCTTATCGTGGTTATGAAGTTACTGATGAAGTTATAGATTCTAAACAATCAATAGTTTTTGATGAAGCAGAAAACAGAATGTGGGCACAAAATGCATTGATGCTTACATTGTTGAAAAAGTAACAATTTTAGGGTGGAAAAAAATCCAACAACAATGGCCGAGATTTTCCTGCGGAAAATCTGTGTGCCACCCCGGAGGGGGCATCCCCCGTCACACCGGCATTGTTGGATTTTTTCTGAAGAGAGGTAATTAAAGATGAAATTTTTGAAGAGAAGTGTCGCAGCAGTATATGGTTTTAAGGCTATGGGAAAACACATAGGCCTTAAGAAAGGGAAAAAAGATTTAGCTATCATCTATTGTAAAAACCCTTGTAATGCAGCTGCAGTTTATACTCAGAATAAAATCAATACACCTGTTAAGGTAGTTAATAAGACTCATCTTAATAAGGATGGAAAAGCTCAAGCTATTGTTATTAATGCAGGTATCGCTAATGTGGCTACAGGGGAGCAAGGTCTTAAAGATGCTTTTTTGATGGCAGAGTTTACAGCTAAGGAACTTAAGATAAATACTGAAGATGTAATAGTTTCATCAACAGGTTATATCGGAAAGATGATGCCCATGGATATTATAGAAAAGGGCATTAAAGGCACTAAAAAATTATTACATAAAAAACACAATGCTGCTGATGCAATCATGACTACAGATACTGTAAAAAAAGAGATAGCAGTAAAACATGATAGTGGTTTTAAGATTGGGGCTATTGCGAAGGGATCGGGTATGATACATCCTAATATGGCAACAATGTTATGTTTTTTGACTACTGATGCTGCTTTAAGTACAGCAGAGTTACAGGAAGCATTGAAAACTTCAGTTGATTCAACTTTTAATATGATATCTGTTGATCAGGATAGTTCAACATCAGATATGGTAGTTATACTTGCTAACCCACGTGTTAAAGTAGATAAGGAAGAATTTCAAAAAACACTTACTTTAGTTTGTCGAAGGATGGCTAAACGTATAGCAGCGGATGGAGAAGGAGCTACTAAGTTAGTTGTTTCAAAAGTTATAGGTGCAAAGACAAAAGAAGATGCTAACAAAGCTGCAAAAGCAGTTGTTTCTTCGAACCTGGTTAAATGTGCTATGTTTGGAAATGACCCTAATTGGGGACGTATACTTGCTGCAGTAACGAATCAGGATATAGATATTGATGCATCTAAGATGGATATAGTATTACAAGGTCATGTTGTTTTAAGAGATGGAGAGCCTGAAAAGTTTGATGAGAAAGTTGTTTCAAAATCATTGGATGTAGAAGAAGTTGAGGTTGTAGTAAGTTTGAATATGGGAGATGAGAAAGCTATAGCTTATGGTTGTGATATGACCTATGAATATGTAAAGATAAATGCAGAGTATCATACTTAAGGTGAGGTAAAATGAACATACAAAAATACAAGATTTTTGAAGTTCATTTTTCTCCAGGGGTGAAAGAATGAACAATATACATGAAAAAGCAGAAATTTTAATTGAAGCATTGCCGTATATCCAGAAGTTTAAGGGAAAGAATGTTGTAATAAAGTATGGTGGCAATGTTATGACAGATATGGGTACAAAAAAGTCAATAATAGCAGATATAGCTCTACTAAGTCATGTTGGGATAAATCCTATAATTGTTCATGGTGGCGGTCCTGAAATTACTAAAGAAATGACTAAAGCACATATCATCCCAAGGTTTGTTAAGGGTTTAAGATACACTGATCCTAAAACAATGGAAATTGTTGATACAGTTAGTAAAAAGATCAATGATGAAATTTGTATGATGCTTGAAAATGAACAATGTAAAGCTAAAAATATGACTAAAGGCCTTATTAAAAGTAAACAACAAGATGAAGAACTTGGTTTAGTTGGAGAAATTGTATCGATTGATAAATCTGCAATTATGAAAAAATTAAAATCAGGTATAATACCTGTTATAAGTCCAATTGGTTCAGATGGTAAGAATATTCACAACATAAATGCAGATACTGTTGCAACAAAGATCGCTGAAGTTATTAAAGCTGAAAAGTTAACAATATTAACAAATGTTGATGGGGTTTATGCTGATGGAGAACTTATACCTCACTTAAGTATTAAAGATGCAAAGGATGGGATAAAGTCAGGGATAATTGGTGGTGGAATGATACCTAAGGTCCTAGCTTGTGTACATGCTGTTCAGCAAGGCGTTGGAAAAGCGCACTTAATTGATGGAACTCTTGCACATAGTTTGCTACTTGAGATCTTTACTGATAAAGGTATTGGTACTGAGATTGTTAAGAATAACGGAAAATAAATAGTTGTTATATAAAAATTCAAAATGGATCAAAAGCAAATAAAAAGATTTGAAAAGAAATATGTCATGCAGACATACGGAAGGTTTGACTTAGTCATAGATAAAGGAAAAGGTTGCTATGTTTATGACAAGAAAGGCAAGAAATATCTTGATTTTATTACAGGTATTGCTTGTGTTCCTATTGGTCATGGTAATAAATCAGTTTCTAATGCTGTTATTAAACAAGTTAAGAAATTAGTTAATGTTAGTAATATGTATTATACTGAAGAACAGGTTAAATTAGCTAGTAAGTTAAGTAAATTAAGCGGTTTAAAAAAATGTTTTTTTTGTAATTCAGGTACAGAAGCTAATGAGGCTGCAATAAAGTTAGCTAAGAAAATAACTGGTAAGAAGAAGTTTATTGCGTTTGATCATAGTTTTCATGGACGTAGCCATGGCTCCTTAGCAGCTACCTGGAAAGAGAAATATAAAAAGCCGTTTAAGCCATTGGGGTTAGATGTTAAGTTTGTTAATTATAATGATATTAATGCTTTGAAGAAATTAAGTTTTAAGGATGTTGCAGCAGTTATTATTGAACCTATACAAGGGGAAGCAGGAATAATTGTTCCTTCGAAGGGTTATTTGAAGGAAGTTTCTAAGTTATGTGCTAAGAAAAAGGTTTTACTTATAGTTGATGAAGTTCAGGCAGGTAATGGACGTACTGGAAAGTATTTTTGCTATTTACATGAAGGAATAAAACCAGATATTGTAACGACAGCTAAAGGCTTAGCTAATGGTATACCTATTGGAGTTTGCATTTCAAAATATGATTTTGATAAAGGTAATCATGCTTCAACTTTTGGTGGAAATAACTTAGTATGTGCTGCAGCAAATGCAACTATTGATTATATACTAGATAAGAAATTGATGGATAATGCTACAATTGTTGGAAATTATTTTATTGATGAATTAAATAAGTTAAAAGATTCTAAAGATATAATTAAGAAAGTAACTGGAAAAGGGCTGATGATCGGTGTTGAATTGAAGAAGAATATTGCAATAGATGTTGTTAAGAAATGTATTTCTAAAGGGCTATTGTTAAATACTACTACTGATAATATTTTACGTTTCTTGCCTCCACTTAATATTTCGAAAAAAGAAGTTGATAAGGCTGTTAAGGTTCTTTATGGGGTGTTGTAGGTGGAACCGATAACATTTATTTTAGCAGCTGTTATATCATTCCTAGCTTCCATTGTTGGTGGTATGGTTGGTGGTTCATTTTTGTTAACGATACCTCTATTGATTTTCATTGGATTAGAACCTCATTATGTAATTGGAATTACTCGTGTTTTCATGGTTGCTATGGGGTTATCATTCATAAACTACCAGAAAAATGGACACTTGGATATTAAATCAATAAAACCCCATTTGATATTATTCCTTATTGGTACAATAGTGGGGAGCTTATGGGTAATAGAAATAAATGAAACATTACTTCAAGTAATAATCGGAGCATTGATGATAATTGTTTCAATATTTTTGATAATAAATAAGAAATTTGGATTAAAACCAATAAAAATTAAAAAAATAAAGAAGAAACATGTAGCATTATCTCTGGTATTATTTTTAATATTAGGTGTTTATGAGGGTTTTTATGCAGCCGCATCTTCTGTAATTGTAATAATGATGTTAACATCATTATTAAAGAAAGATTTTAAGGAATCAGTAGGTGCTGGAAGATTTTTTGATTTTTCAGCTGGGATAATAGCTACAATTATATTTGCATCAAAGGGTTTGATAGATTTTAAGATTGCAATACCTTTATCATTACTTAGTTTTGCAGGAGCATGGGTTGGATCGCATATAACAATAAAAAAAGATATAAAGTTTGTGAGGTATGCTTTGATTGTATTGTCAATAGTATTTGCAATCAAATTATTATTTTTTAGTTAAAATGATACGAGTAGGAATAATCGGAGCAACTGGAATAACAGGATATGAGCTTACTAAATTATTGAGTAAGCACAATGATGTAGAGATAAAACTATTGAATAGTACTTCAAATGAAGGAAAGAAGGCTTCTGATGTTTTTCCAGATCTTGAAGGAGATGTTAGGGATGTTATCTATCATAATGTATCTGATGTTCAGATAAATGGATTAGGATTAGATGTTGTTTTTTTATGTATTCCACATAAGACATCGATGGAAAGAGTTGGCTGGCTTAAGCCTAAGGTTATTGATCTTTCAGCAGATTATAGGTTTAAGAATGTAGAAGAATATGAACGTGTTTATGGTGTTGAACATAAAGATAAGAAAACAAAAGCAGTTTATGGTTTACCTGAACTATTTAAGGATAAAATTGTTAAGGCTAAAGTAATTGCTAACCCAGGTTGTTATGCAACTGGTTGTATTTTATCATCTTACCCTATACAAAAATTAGCTAAGTATATTGTTTTTGATTGTATAAGTGGGTATTCTGGAGCTGGAAAGAAATCAGTATATTTTTCAGAACCTGATAAGATAAAAGATAATATTCATGCTTATAAATTGGTCGAACATCGTCATAAATATGAGATAAATCAGTTTGTTAAGTGTAAGATTAGTTTCACACCCCATGTTATAGATACTTATCAAGGTATAATGGTCACAACACATGTTATATTAAAGAAGAAACAAGATGTTGATGAGATTAAGAATATGTTTAAGGTTTATTACCATAATAGTCCATTTGTTGAAGTAGTTGATGATATTCCAACGCTACATGATGTACAAGGAACCAATAAGTGTTTTATTGGTGGTTTTGAAGTAGATGAGAATAATCAATTAGTTATAATTACAGTTTTAGATAATCTTATCAAAGGAGCTGTAGGACAAGCAATGCAAAATATGAATATAATGTTTAAAAAAGATGAGATGGAGGGGTTTAAGTAATTATTTTTCTGATAAATGATTAGAGTAGAAACTTATTTTGTGGGTTTCATATACACGTATTGATTCTATATCTTTTATTAAGAGTCCGAATTTTTTTCTTATTTCTATTTCTATTTTACGAAGTCCCGTTTTATCGTTTGATTCGATCTCAATTTCAAGATCCCATTCACCGATTGTCTTGATAACGTGTTTAACATTAGGGTGGAATTTAAGAAAAGACACTAATTGATTAGTAGTTTTTGTAGAAATGTTATGGTATTTTATTAATAGTTTAGAAGATGAGTAGTCTGCTTTACTTAGATCTAGCAGTTGATGAAAAGATTGGATGACTCTAAGATCAACCAATCTTTTTATTCTAGCGATAACGGTTTTAGCAGTTATTCCAGTTATTTGAGCGATATAAAGAAGGCTTTGTCGTGCATCTTCATTTAATAATTTTAAAATTTTATTGTCTATTTTGTCAATGTTTACTAAGGCTTTATCTCCCCCTATAATATGTTCTTTAGGATATGATTCTTTATTAGAATACAGATATTTTCTTCCAAATGTTTTTATTGCAATTGTTGTTAATACTGTATGATTAGATAATATATCTGGGAATTTTTCCATTATTTCTCTTAATATCCTATCAAATTGAGAAGGGTTTAGACATAGAAATGAAACTACCAGATCATATTTTCCTCCGCATGATGCAACAAGGGAAGTGTATTTATTTTTTATAAAGTATATTATAAGTTCATCAAATTTAGTTTCATTTACATAACTGACATTAAAATAAACTCTAAAGTTTAATAAGCCTAATGTGGCATAATCTATTCTTGGATAGAATTTTTTTATTATCTTTTTTTCTATTAAAGATTTAACGTTATATGAGGTTGTTTGTTCACTTGCTTTTATCTTTTTTCCTAATTTTGAAAATGCAATCCTTGAGTTTTTTTCTAATTGTCTTAGTATAGACATCTGTAAATTGGAAATCTTCATATTTTTGTATATCTGTAATATTCTATTTAAATATTTCTGTTTTAACAAAAAAATATACCAAAACTCTTTAATTATATTGTTATCTATATAATATTGGAATAAATGATTCGAAAAGACTTTAGGTTTGTACCAAGAAATCATAAGTCAATTTCTATATATAGAGATATCTCTAATGAACAGTGGAAAGACCCTAATTGGCAGCTTCAAAATTCAATAAGATGTGTAAATAGATTAAAAGAAGTTATCAATCTAAGAGATCATCAATTAGATAGTATTTCTAGAATTCTTGATAAACAAAGAGATTCAGGTAGAGATGCAATGAGGATTACCCCCTATTATCTTTCTTTGATGGCAGAAGATCCATTTCAACCAGAGTATTCGGATGGATCTAGTCTTGATGCAAAACTTGATCCAATATTTTGGCTTTCTGTACCCACTCCTGCCAATCTTATGTTTGACAAATCTGGAATAGAAGCTGCAATGGCAGAAGGTTCTCGTTCATACGGTGCAGCATATCAAAGATATCCAAATAGGGTAGCTTTATTTGTTGGTGAAAATACTGGTTGTGCATCTTATTGTCAACATTGTCAAAGGGGGAAAAGCTTAGATAAATCGCACCAGATATTAGAAAAAGATATCGAGAAAGGTCTTTTCTATATAGATTGGAATGAGAATATAGATGAGGTTTTAGTTACTGGCGGAGATGCATTAATGATAGGTAAAGAACGTTTAAGGTATGTTTTAGGGGAACTAAGTAGAATTGATCATATCCGATCTATAAGGATAGCTACTAGGGTGCCAGTAGTTCTTCCTATGGGAGTTACTGAAGAACTTTTAGATACTATTGATGATGCAGCACAAAAACATACTGGAGATTTAAAAAAGAATGTTTATTTTATGACGCATATAAATCATCAACATGAAATAACTCAAGATTTTATAGGTGCAATAAGGCGGATAAAAGATCATGGATATTCTGTAAGAAACCAAACAGTTCTTTTAAGACATATCAATGATGATTATGAATCCTTAACTGATTTATTTAGGTCTGCTGCATGGGCTGGAGTTGAGCCTTATTATTTATTTCAGTGTCATAATGAAAGGGGGCTTACTCATTTTATTAATCCTATCTACATAACTCAGATGATGGTTTTTAATATGCAGGGGTGGGTGTCTGGAAGTGTAAGGCCAACTTTTGCAGTAAATGCAGCAGGCGGGGGAGGAAAAGTATTGTTGATGCCTAGCGGGTATTCTATAGATGGAACAGTTCCTACTGATAGTTTTCGTTATAATCCTGATTCAAATTTATATTCGTGGGATGGAAAACATTTTGGGTCATATAGTGAATTAGGTAGAACTTCTGAAGAAGAATATATGGAAGCTCAAGCAAGAATGGACTTATTCATTGAAAGACCAGGAGTATTTAGACCTGCAGTGAATATTTATTCATCTGATGGAAGATATATAAGGACAACAAATCTTCAAGAACCTCAGTTATCTAATAAATTGAAAAGTGAATTATTGGGGTATGAACTCAATCATGAACAAAAGTCACCTATAACCAATCCAGCACTTGTTGCAGATAAGATTGATGCAGCAAGGGCACAAAATAGATTAAGTGGATAAAATGATATCAATAATAATAAAAATATTGATTTCTTTGATCTTTGTAGTTGGAATTATATTACTTTCAGGTACAAAATATGTATATCTCACAGGTTTATTACCTTTATTTCCAACATTTGCATTAATCAGCCACATAACAGTAAGTACATCTAATGCAGCTGAACTTAGAAATGTAATCCTGTTTGGTTTTTGGGCAATAATCCCATACATGATATATTTAGGTTCGATGTATTATTTTGCCAGTAGGGTGAATATCTATAGATCATCTATTTTTTCGCTTGGGTTATGGGTGGTTGTCGCTTTAATTTTAATATTTGCTTGGGAAAAAGTTATAGTATAATCATATGTCCTATATTAGACATAATTGTCTATCTTGTACTAATTCTAGTCAATACATTTATAAATACAAATTTATCACAATTAAAATGGTGATCATAAAAAATGACAAAAGAAAAAGTTATTTTAGCATATTCAGGTGGATTAGATACATCTATAATATTGAAGTGGTTGATAGATAAGGGATATGATGTAATTTGCTATTTAGCAGATGTTGGACAAGATGAGGATTATGAAGCTGCTAAGAAAAAAGCATTAAGTTTAGGTGCAACAAAAGTTTATATTGAAGATCTTACTAAAGAGTTCGTAACAGACTTTATATTTCCAGCAATAAAAGGAAATGCTATTTATGAGGGAAAGTATCTACTTGGTACATCACTTGCTAGGCCTTTAATTGCGAAAAGACATATTGAGATCGCTAAGAAGGAAAAGACAAATATTGTTGCACATGGAGCAACAGGAAAAGGAAATGATCAGGTACGGTTTGAGATGACATTTTATACGTTGATGCCTGATGTTAAGATAATTAGTCCATGGAAGGATGATGAATTTTTGAATGACTTTAAGGGCCGTAGTGATATGATAGAATATGCTAAGAAAAAGGATATTCCAATTCCTGTTTCAAAAAAAGCACCATATAGTTCTGATCCTAATATATTACATATTAGTTATGAAGCTGGTGTTTTGGAAGACCCTAAGTTTACTTTAGGTGACGAAGCTTTCCAGATGACTGTTAGTCCTAAGGATGCACCTGATAAGGAAACTGAAGTTGTAGTTGAGTTTAAGAAAGGTATTCCTGTTAAGGTTACAGTTAATGGTAAATCTGAGACAGATCCTTTGAAGTTGTTTAAGTTATTGAATAAACTTGCTGGAGAGAATGGTGTTGGAAGAATAGATTTAGTTGAAGATCGATTTGTTGGTATGAAGTCAAGAGGAGTTTATGAAACACCTGCAGGAACTGTTCTACGTATTGCTCACTTAGATATAGAAGGGATGACAATGGATAGGGAAGTTATGGCTATACGTGATAGTTTGATACCTAAGTTTTCACATTTGATATACAACGGATTTTGGTATGCGCCTGAGATGGAATTGTTGATGAGTATGATTGATAAATCTCAGGAGAATGTTAATGGTAAGGTTTATCTTAAATTGTATAAAGGAAATTGTACTGTCACAGGTAGAGAATCTGGTAGTTCGTTGTATGATGAAGGAATTGCATCAATGGACTCCCTAGGAGATTATGACCAGAAGGATGCAATTGGTTTTATTAAATTGAATGCTCTTAGGTTGAAACAGTGGGCTAAAAGGAAGAGATAATTTTATTTTTTTATTTAAATTTATATTCTATTTATCTAAGAATTCTTCAAATATTTTTATTTTTTTAGATTCTAATGAGCAATAAAGATTTCACTTTTTTTAACAGATTCTCTTCCTATTGTTGCATAATGTGCGATCTGTTTTTTTAAGGTATCTAAACTCATATTCGGTTCAAATGAAAGACCGTCTCTGCCATGTGCTACTTCATACTCATGGCCTACTAAAGCCCAAGCAGAATCGTTTAAGTGACTATGTTTAACAGGATCAAATTCCTTGCATCTATATGTATGTCTTGAACTATTTTTATCTACTCCATTAATTTGCATCATAACGTACTGGTCTGATAATCCCATTATACGTGCTAATTGAGCATCAGTATTTCTAGGAATCATATATGCCATAGATGTAAATCCAGCAGCTTTTAAAGCAGGAACTAATTGATCTATATAATCATCTTCAAAAGCCTGAGCTTTTTTATCTCCTGTTTTTGCATGTGCCAAAATATCTCCTAAGTAAGCATCTGTTGGTAAGCCTTGTACTGATCTAACAAACGAAACAAATCTTGACGATGGGATACATTCATTGCTATTGGGTTGAATATAAAAAGATGGAAGAAACGAACTCTTTAAAGCATCTAACAAATCATAAGCTAGATGGGGATTTCTTTCTTCAACAAGTCTTGATTTATTTGTATCTGTAAGAGTAGTAATTCCTAAATTCTGTTCAACATAAGCTAATAATTTTTCTTGAGGTATAACTTCTAAAATTTTATTGCTTAGTGCATATAGAATGTGTCTTTCAGTTATACTTCCACCATGTGCAGCCTCTGAAATAGGAAGTATATCAGAATTCCAATCTAATCTTTGAACTCTTTTTTCGTCCAAAATAGAGTTCAAATTTGAAACCATTCTCATATTTCGTAAGTTTCTGGCAACTTGGATAGGTTGTAAGAAATCTGCAACTTCACCTATATATTTGACAGGAACAGCATGGGCAATAACATATGCTATACCAACCGAATCTGGATTATTAATTCGCTTATTACCAAATCCAAGATCTGAAAAATCAACCCTAAGTTCAAATCCGACTGTAGTGCCAATACCAAATCGTGCTCCTGATTCTTTCATTTCAGGAGCAGCAGCATATGAGTCATGATCTATTGAACCAACAGTTTCAAGTTCTTCTTCAATCGCTTCATAAGCGATTAAGGAAGGGAATCCTGGAGCAAAAGAAAATCTAGTATGAATATGGTTATTAGTTTCAGGTATGGGGGACGGTAAGATGATATCTCCATTTCGAATTTTTTGTTCTACATTTTTTTGCGCTTCAATTCGAACATCCAAAGATCTATCATTTAATGATAAAACGTCAATATCTTGATTTTTCATATAGTCTGAGATTTTTATAATAATATATAAATCTTTTCATAAGTATCTATTCTGGAGTAGTTATATTTGGAAAAAGTTTATAAATCGAACAGTGATTGAGTAATAAATTGACATATAAAGAGTGAAATTGAATGTTTGAACCAACTGAACTACCTGAAATATTATCTGATCTAGTAAATGCTTTTGCTGTAGTAGTTGACCCTAAAGAGTTTGACAGTAGACAGTTTGCGGATAATTGTAGTTCAGCATATTCTTATTGTAACACAAGGTTATCAGAATTTAGAGATCAAATGAGAGAAATAGCATCTTATCAATATAGATATGCTTCAGTTGCTTATTCTGTTTCTAGAATGATTCCTGTTTAACCAATATAATTCTGTTCTTGACCTAGTTTTCCTTTTAGTTTGTTTAAAGCAGTTTGCTTTGTTACTTCGTCAAGATCTTTGGTTCTTTTCAATAATTCAGTTTCAACTTCATCAATCTCTTTTTCAAGTTTCTTGATGTTTATTTTCAATTTTAGTTTAGAATTAAGGATATTATTTCTCTTGAGCCTTTAACTCCCAAGTACATTGGATGAGCATATGTTTCAGCAAGTAGTGCTATTGCTGGCATGTTTCTTTTTTGGCCTAGCCCTAGTAATAGTCCTGAGACACCGACTATTGGACCTACTACACCATATATTTTTTCATGCAATGTTTTTGTTTTGTATCTTTTTATTATTTCTTTACAGTTAGCTGTACCATAGACTTTTGGTTTTTTAGGGATATCATTTAGACCAATACCTCCTAACGTTACTATTTCTTTTACTTTCAAATCTATACATATATCTAGTACTATATCTGTAAATTCATAATTAGATATCTCATCCATTGGCTGGATGTCTCCTGCTAATAATAAGATATCATTCTTTTTCCCTTTTTTATAGTATACTTCTATTTTAGGAAGCTCAACTAGATTATCTTCATTTACAAATACAGAATGAGGAAATGAATGGGATGTTATTTCAAAAAGTTTTTTTGCTTTTAATTCATCAATCATAAAGTCAACAGTTACTTTACCAACATTTCCAATTCCTGGAAGTCCTTCAATAAGAATAGCGTCTTTTAATTTTGGTTTTTTACCGAATTGTTCTATTTCCCATTTTTTCATAGTAATCCTTGCTCCTTGTATTGTGGAAGTTTTATTTGTCTTCTATATTGCCCATACTTATCTTCAGGACTGTATTTTGGCGGAGCAACTGTAATTGTTTTTTCACTGCATTTGGGACATTTTTCTTTTAAAGTGTACCCTTTACATTTAGTACACTTTAATATACGTTTCATTTTTTTGGCTTTGTTACTAACTTAGCCTCTCCACCACTTTTTTCGAATATTTCTATAAGACTTTCATTTGCTTTTTTGATAGTTTCTTCAGCTGTTTTAGGATCTGTTGATTTTATAGATAGTTTATATCTACCTCCACCTTCATATCTTATTATCATATCTTCTGTAGCGACTTTTTTAAGATTGTCTTTAATAAAATCTAAGCCATCATCATTATATACTTTTAATTCGATCTCAGAGTTAATTGTAACTTCACTAGGCTTTATTCTTTCTTTTATTAGTTCTTCTAATACTTTTGCTTTTTCTTTATCTAGTTCAAGAAGTTCTATCTTTCCTTCTCCTAGTGCCACATCCTCGAAATAAGATGATAATGAGTCATATTTTTTAGAAACTTTGTTGAATATTTCTTTGTAGAAAACAGTTAAACCTATATCCAGTTTTTTTGCTACAAACTCAACTATTTTTTCTGCTTTTTGTTCTTGTTTTATTTCAGAAATCTTTTTTCTTTTTTGGTTGTCGTTAACTCTTCTTAAGCTTAAATCAATGTGACCTTTTTCTTCATCTGTTTTTAGAACTAAGCATACTACTTTTTTCCCTTCAACTACAAAATCTCTGATGTTTCTTATTCTACCTGGAGAAATTTCAGAAATATGGATTAGTCCAGATTTACTGTATTCATCTAAATTAGCAAATACAGAATTATGGTGAACATTACCTATTGTACATAGGACAAATTCTCCTTCTTCTGGAAATCCTTGTCTTCTTAAGAGCATTTATTCAAGTACCTCTAGGATTCTTGCTTTGATCTTAGCTTTTCCGCCTGTTGGTTCTGATATTATCTTACCACAGACTAGACATTTTATTTCAGTTGATGCTTTTCCAAAAATTGTTTGTTCATTTTTACACTTTGGACATCTAACTTGTATAAATTTACTTGTTGGTTCTTTTGATTTCTTGATATTGCACCCCATAAATATTTATGAGTAAAGAATAAGTATTTGATTTATAAGGCTTTTGGTTTAGATTTGGGATTTTTAGCCTATTGGAAGGACTGTTATAGTAACTTTTTGTTTATCTTTACTAATCTTTTCAACTATGATTTTATCTTTAGTAAATTTAGCTATTTCGTTTATATTTGTAGAGTCTGAGCTTTCTGCAATGCCTTTACTGAATATCCATTTGTTATTTGGATATTTTTCTAGGTTAAAATATGCTTCATTTTTTATATTTTCTAATCTTAGCAGCATTATCTCACTTTCATTTCTTGAATGCAGAACAATATAATCGCCAGTTTTTAGAGTTATTGCCTTATTATATTCTACTACATTATTTTTTAAGTTTTTTTCTTTAAAATAATTGATGAATCCACATGTTGGAAGAAGAATTATTATTAGAAGTATTGCTATTAGTTTTATTTCATTAAATCCATATTTTCTTTTTGTATTAGGTTGTGTTTTGTTTTTCTTAAAATAAACAAGTCTTGATCCTCCTTCACTATTTTGAATAGAGCTTATCTCTTTTTCCATGTTTAATTTGCCGAATTCTTTTTCAATATTTCTAGGTTCTAGCTTTATTTTGTATAGGTGTTGTTTCCATTTTGTTCTTATTAAAAAGCCACGATTATCATATGTAATTATGATTCTTACTATGTCTTTTAGATGAAATCTTTTAACTTTAGCTTTTTTGAGGTGTACTTCAACAGATTCTTTGTTTACTTTTAGAGATAAAGCTTTTTTTGGCGGAAGAAATATCTCCATAAGTATTCCAATAATTCTTACAATTAATGTAACGACCATAATTCCAGATATTGGGTAAAGAAGGAAACCTATTATTCTTACAATTCCACCTAATATTCCAGTTTTTAGTGGGCCTGGAAGGTATCTTCCAGTTGTAAAGCTTATTAATGCTCCTATGATAATTAAAGTATGTAATATATGGAGAAATAATTCTTTTATCCAATCAGACATTGTTTTATCTATGTTCTTTTTCATAATACTAATAAGAGAATTGGTTTTTATATAGTTTTCTAAACCAAGAATTCATGCTCGATTTCTTTTTTCTCTTTCTCTACTTTTTTATTATAATGATTGATAGCTTCATTGATTAATCCTATTTTTTCATTTAATTTTTCTATGTCTATTTTGAGTAGTCTTTTAGTTGTTAGTAGTAGAATTTTATTATAGTCTTTACTAACAAATACATTATCTAATTTATTGATGATATCATTTTTTATTATAACTCTATTAATGAATGGGCTCCAATCGAAGTTCCAGCCATTCTGTTCTTTTGTCAGATTAAGGACTAAACCAATGTTTCTATAGCCTTCTGTTAGGCTCTTCATATCTCTTGAGTTAAAATCAAATTCTGCTTTTAATTCATCAGTATCTGCTTTATTTAGCATCTTGTTAAATAGAATAATCTTATCAATACTTTCCTTGTTCATCTTCTGTATCAAAGAAGTTTTTACCATAACTACCACCTTTTTTTCAATATAGTAATTAAAGTATATAAAATTTGTGGTAAAATTGAATAAATCTAGTTTTTGACGTGTTATTCTCAAATATTCAGTTTTAGATTCTTTTATTTTTCCTTAATTTGTGGTAATTAAGTTAGTAATTATTTTTGTGGTAATTAATTTTATATACGAAAACTATTTAAATAAGTGGTAGTTAAACTTTTTTATGCCTTATCTAAAAGAAGTCACAATTAATAATAACAAGTATTTTTATTTATTTCATACAGTTAGAGATGGAGATAAATATAAGAAACTAAGTAAGTATCTTGGAAAGAATAAGCCTAGCGACGAAAAATTAGAAGAATTAAAGAATGAATTTCTAAAAGAGATGAATAAAGAACCAATTGAATTTGATTCTAAAGAAGAAAAAGGTCCAAATGTTATAGCTATTTTACAAGATTTACAAGAGGATAAGGGTTACTTGAATAAAGATGATATGATCAAATTATCAAAAGAATTAGATATACCTGGAATTGATATATATGGTGTAGCTACTTTTTATTCTCAGTTTAAATTAAAACCTAGTGGTAAGTATACTGTCTCAATGTGTACCGGGACAGCATGTCATGTTAAGGGCTCAAATACACTTTTAGATTATCTTTCTGAGTTATTGGGTATTAAGGTTGGAGAGACAACTAAAGACGGGAAAATAACTTTAGAAGGTGTTAATTGTATCGGAGCTTGTGCAAAAGCTCCTGCTATGATGGTTAATGAAACAGTTTATGGTGAACTTGATAAAAAAGAAACTAAAAAAATAATTGATGCGTTAGAATAAAATGGATAATATTAAGATAACTGTGGGACTTGGAACATGCGGAATTTCAGCAGGAGGTATGCCTGTTTATGATACACTAGTTAAGGAAGGATTTACTGTTGAGAAGGTTGGATGTATTGGTATGTGTTATAATGAACCTTTGGTTACAGTTATTGATGATAAGAAATCTGTTTATGGTAATGTTACTGAAAAGAATGTTAGTAAGTTAATTAAATGTTTAAAAGAAGGAAAAGAATGTAAAGAACTTTTAGTGTGTAATGAAATTGAGGAATTAGATTTCTATAAGAAACAAAAAAGACTAGTTATGGCCAATTGTGGAATAATAAGTCCATTAAATTTAACAGAATATGAAGAGCATAATGGTTATTTGGGACTAAAGAAAACACTTGAATTAGATCCTGAATCTGTTATTGAACAAATCAAGATATCTGGTTTAAGAGGTAGGGGTGGCGCAGGTTTTCCAACATACCTTAAATGGACTTTCCTTGCTAAGAATAAAGGTAAAAAATATTTAATCTGCAATGGAGATGAGGGAG
>CAYUUQ010000010.1:0-18679 GCA_964447875.1 uncultured Methanosarcinales archaeon
TTGCCATGAAAGTGTCCATCATATTGTAGAATTCTTTTATCTTAAAACCTTTTTTTCCTGCTTTATATAACAAATCTATGCAATAATCACCATAACCTTTAGTTGATAATGGAACTTTTTTAAAAACATCTTTTTTAGCAGCAACAAAACCAGTGTCATAGTCTAAAACATTGAAATTTAGGACGATATTTGCAAAAAGGTTTATCATTTTGCTTGTTATAACTCTTATTAATGGCCTTTTGTCTTTTCCGCCTTTAGCATATCTTGAACCAATAGCTATATCATATCCGTTTTTTATTGCCTTTATTAGTTTTGGAATATATTTTGGATGCATGGACATATCACAGTCCATCCAAGTGATGATATCACCCTTTGCTTCATTTATTCCTCTTGATATTGCTGACGCAAGGCCCCTTTCATTGACTCTTCTTATTACTCTTATGTTTTTATCTTTTAGATTTTTTACAATTTCCCATGTTTTATCTGGAGAATTATCGTCTACAACAATGATTTCATAGTTTTTTATCTTAAGTTTCTTTACTTCATTAATTAAATCAACTATATTCTCTTTTTCATTATATGTCGGAAAGACAAAAGATACTTTCATTTTTTCTTGGCTATTGCAAATATTGTAACACCGAATGGATAATTGATAATGCTTAATAAAGATATTTCAAATATAAATAATTGTTTTAATATATAATTTGTTATTGGATTTATTTTTTGTACGTCTGATATTATCTTTTTGTTGTTTAGGTTATCTAACTTTCTTTTTAGATATACGAATGGGAATAAAAGGGTATTGTAGTAAGTTATTTTTTCAACACTGAATCCTGCTTTTTTTAGTTTTATTTCGAGTTCTTCTCTTGAATATCTTCTTATACCGTGGTGAGCTTTGTCATGTTTTCCATATAAGCACATCATAGCAGAATCAGTTATTAATAGTCTTCCACCTTTTTTTAATACTCTACTTAGTTCTTTTAGTGCTTTTAAGTCATCTTTAACTTCTTTATGATACAATAAGTCTAAACATGTTACAATATCAAATTGATTATTTTTGTAAGGCAAAGATTCTATTTTACCAAGCTTAAGATTTTTTAGGTTTCTTTTTTTACAAAAGTCAATAGCTAATTTGGATGCATCTATTCCGTAAGTGGTTCCATATTTTTGCATCATCTTCATTATTATTCCAGTTCCACAACCAACGTCTAAGATCTGATTATTTTTTTTTGATCTTTTAAGAAATTTATCGATAAGAAAACGTTTTCCTACAAACCACCAATAGCTATCTTCTAAGTTATACATATTTATGTATTCTTCTTTTTTCACATTATCACCAGAAATTATCTGATTGAGATTATTGTTTCTACAACTTTTTCTATTTGTTCTTTTGTTAAAGAACTACTTGAGGGAATATAAAACCCATTTTTACCTAATGAGTCTGAGACAGGGTATTTTCCTTCTATATTTGGGAAGCGTTCATCTTCTTTTTGGTAGCATGGTTGTTTATGCATTGGAATGAAGAATTGTCTTGTGTCAATTCCTTTTTCTAAGAGTAATTTTCTAACTTTATCTGCAGGTTTTCCAAATTCGTCTTCTATTACTATTCCATACATCCAATAGACATTTTTTGCCCATTCTTTTTGTACAGGTAGTGTTATTCCTTCTATATTTTTTAGTAGTTTAGTGTATAAATTTGCATTGTTTATTCTGCTTTCTACTAACATATCTGCTTTTTCCATTTGTGCTAGACCTATTGCTGCTTGTATATTGGTCATTCTGTAATTGAATCCAAGGTCTGTATGTATAAATCTCGGTTTTCCAAAAGCATGATTTCTTAAAAGTTTGAGTCGTTTTGCAAGATTTTCATTATTGGTTGTTACTATTCCTCCTTCTCCTGTTGTTATTATTTTATTAGCATAAAAACTAAAACAACCCATGTCTCCTAGGCTGCCTGTTCTTTTTCCTTTGTATTCTGCTCCGTGAGCTTCAGCAGCATCTTCGATTACTAGTAAATCATGTTCATCTGCTATCTTCTTTATTTTATCCATATCTGCTGGATGACCATATGTATGAACAGGCATTATTGCTTTTGTTTTTTTGGTTATTTTTTCTTCTATTTTATTAATGTCCATATTCCATGTTTCAGGTTCTGCATCTACTAAAACTGGTTTTGCTCCTGTGTATATAACTGAATTGCAGGTAGCAATCATAGTAAATGTAGGTATTATTACTTCGTCGCCTTTTTTTATTCCTGCTGCTTCTAAAGCAAGATGCAAGGCAGCTGTACCGTTACAACAGCTTACAGCGTATTTAGTTTGACAGAATTTAGCGAATGATTCTTCGAATTTTTCTATGTATTTTCCGTTTGAAGATATCCAGTTTGTTTTTAAGCAGTCAGTTATATATTTTAGTTCGTTTCCTACTTGTGTTGGTTCACAAACAGGAATCATTCTATCATCTCCTTATCTTTTTCTTTATTTGTATAAGGTCCTTGTTTAAGTTCAAACATTATGGTATCTTTTAAGAATTCAAAACCATGACCTGCTGTTAAATAGGCTATGTTTCCTTCCTCTGCTATTATCTCTTCTATTTTTTCTTTGTTTTTTGTATATAATGTAATTTTTACTTTTCCTTTTTTAATATAGAATGCTTCTGTTTTTTCTAATGATATGTTTTTTAGTGGAAAGTGTATGTGTGGAGTTAGGATGGTTCCTTTTTTTTGGTTATGTAAACCTAATTGCATTGGTGAAGAATCATCTGTAGGGAACGTAACACCCTCTTTATAGTCATCTCCTTTAATGATTATTGCAAGTAGTTCTCCATTATGTTCTACTTTTTTTATATCTACCATAAGAATTACCTATCTTTCTTATAATCTTGCGGGGCTTTAACTTCCCATGCAACATCGTTAGGAGCATCCCATGCAAACCTTTCGCCTTTTAGGTAGCGTTCCCATCTACTCAGATCCTCTTTGATCATCATTTTTACTAAAGCGTTGAATGTTACTTTAGGTTTCCAGTTAAGTTTTGCTTTAGCTTTACTACAATCTCCTAATAATATTTCAACTTCAGTAGGTCTAAGGAATCTTTTGTCAATTTTAACATGATCTTCATAGTTAAGGCCTACTTTTTTGAATGCAATATCGCAGAATTCTCTTACACTATGGGTTTCTCCTGTTGATATAACATAATCATCTGGTTTATCTTGCTGCAGCATAAGCCACATAGCTTCTACATAATCTAATGCATAACCCCAGTCACGTTTTGAATCAAGGTTTCCCAGGAATAAATCTTTTTGTAATCCTAATTTTATCCTTGCTACTGAATTTGTTATCTTCCTTGTTACGAATTCTAAGCCTCTTAGTGGAGATTCGTGATTGAATAATATTCCTGAACATGCAAATAAGTTATATGCTTCTCTGTAGTTTACAGTTATCCAATGGCCATATAATTTAGCTGCTGCATAAGGACTTCTTGGATAAAAAGGGGTAGTTTCTTTTTGTGGAGTTTCTTGTACTAAACCAAACATCTCACTACTTGAAGCTTGATAGAATTTTGTTTTTGAGGAAACGCTTTTTATTGCATCGATCATTTTAGTCACGCCTATACCAGTTATCTCTCCTGTTGCAATTGGTTGTTCAAATGAAGCACCTACAAAACTTTGAGCAGCTAAGTTGTATACTTCATCTGGTTTAGCTTCATTAAGCATTTTTGTTATAGAACTTTGATCAATAAGGTCAAAACTGACGAGTTTTACTTTATCTATTATATTTAGATGTTGTAATCTCCAGAAATTCGGGGTGCTTAAACGCCTATATGTTCCATATACTTTATATCCTTTTTCTAATAGAAATTTAGCTAGATAAGCACCGTCTTGTCCAGTAATTCCAGTTATTAATGCTGTTTTCATCTAGGCTTTATTATTCTTACTTTATTTATATATCTTTTGTAATTATTTACACGTGTTTTAATATTCGAAAACAATAATATTGACGGCAGACGGTTAAAGCTTTGCTTTATCCTACACGACACCCCGAATGGGGTATCCCCCGTCGTGTCTGCGTCATTATTGTTTTATTATAATCAACTTAATAATTATGATTAGTTTTGAGATAATACTACGCGTCATAAAAAAGCAAACATATATAAATAATTTATTATTTTATTAATTCATGAAAATAGTTATAACAATACCTGCTTATAATGAAGCAAAAACTATATCTAAAGTTATATCTTCTATAAATGAGTTTATTGATAATCATAAGGATCATGAGTATAAACTACTTGTTGTTGATGATGGAAGTAAGGATGGAACTGCTAAAGTCTCTAAATCATTAGGTGCTATTGTTTATTCTCATCCTAAAAATTATGGTTTAGCTGAAACGTTTAGAACTGAAGTTAAGAAATGTCTTGAATTGGGGGCTGATGTTATTGTTCATATTGATGCAGATGGTCAATATATCCCAAAAGAGATATCTAAACTCGTTAAGGGCGTTGAAGATGGTTATGATCTTGTTTTAGGTTCAAGGTTTAGTGGAAAGATTGAATATATGCCATTATTAAAGAAGATGGGTAACATTGCATTTTCAAAAGTGATTTCTAATGTTACTGGTGTTAAAATAACTGATGGTCAGACAGGATTTAGAGCTTTTACCTCCGAGGTTGCTAAAACAATTGATCTTAGATCTAATCATACTTATACTCAAGAACAGATAATTAGAGCTGTTATGCATAAGTTTAAGATTCTTGAAGTTCCTGTTTATTTTGCTAAAAGAAAGGATAAGAGCAGGCTTATAAGTCATCCGCTTGAATATGCTGCAAGGGCTTGGGTTAATATTATCAGAACTTATAGAGATTATGAACCTTTGAAGTTTTTTGGTAAAATAGGGTTAATGTTTATTGTTCCTGGATTTTTAATAGGTATATGGTTAGTTTCTTTATTGTTAACAACAGGTAAAGTTGGACATACAGGTTCTGCGATATTAAGTGTGTTGTTAATAATGATAGGTATACAGTTTATTTCTTTTGGATTACTTGCTGATATGAGAAGGGTTGAGTAGAGAAGATTTCTTTTTTTGAAAAAGAATAGATTAAAGAGACTGAAAAAAACAAAATTTAATATATTTAGTAGAGATACCTTTATACTATGGGGGGAAACATTTATTCAGTTCGACATTTAAGATATGAAGATAGAATTGGTGAATTAAGAACAAAAATTCAGCTTCATCCTGGGGATAAAAGGGAAAAGATCTTACCAATTTTTCACGGTGAAGATGATGGCAGATATTTATTCAAAGCTCTTTCTAAATCTAAACCTTTTTGTAATGATCTATACGCTATTGCAGAAGTTTATTGTAGCAGAGTACTTGAACACTATTTCGAGGTAGAAGCTCAAATTTATCAATTAGCTCGCTGTGAGGGAATTTCAGAAAGTTTACCTTATAAATATGAAAAAGGAGTTTTCGTTAGAATGTTTACAGAGCCAGGGGAAAGAGTTATGGATTTTGCAGACTATTTTCAACAAGAGGGGCAAGATAAAAGCAGTACAGTATATGATTTGGTAAGTAATTTTATAAATTATTGTGGTCAGTGGTATGATTTCACTCCATTCTTTAAAGACGCTATATTTGTAGATAATTCTGAGTTTTCAGATAAGCTAGCTTATCAAGTTTTAGTCTCTATGTTATTTGAAGATTCTAATTTTCATTATGGTAATGCCGGTTTTGTTGTAGATCAGGAAAATAAAGTAATAGATCTGGCTCCAATTTATGATAATGAATTTAGCTTTATTTTTAATGCAGTTCATAATCCAAGGCTTCGAGTTCTAAATTACGGAGATTTTCGTTTCACTGGAGGCAATCGAGAAAGAAATATTGATTATTTAGTAAGATACAAAAGGACAATAGTTGAGGATTTTCTTAAAGGAGTTAGGCGTATGATTTCTGATGAAGAAGGATTAAGACATTTTTCTGATGTCTCTAATCTTGGTGACTTTATAGAAAATCTTGATTCTAGAATGTGGAGAGTTCATAGATTTAGAAAGGAGGGACAAAGTTCAAAAGCAGAAGCTTTAGAAAAAAGATTAAATGAAAGTAGGCCTGATATATGCGTAGATTTATCAGAACACATCTATAGAAGTCAACTTGAAATATTACATCGGATCCTTGCTGAATTAGAAAGGAGGATTACATTAGTTTCAGTGTCTACTTGATGTTTATTGGGCCGTTTGCATCAGATTTTTAAATGAGTATTAATTCTTGAGATATATGGACCCAAAATATGATGCGTTTATTCATTGGGCAGGGGAGCATGTAGATTTAGTACATTCTGGACGTGGCGGTTTAGATATTACAGAATTAAGAAAAAAACATATGACTAATATGGATGCCTTGATAGCAGGAACTGTTGATTATGCAATGCCTCCACACGTGTCTAATGATGACTTAAGAGAATTAAGAGATCTAATGGATCTTGATTGGAGTAATAGAGATTTGTTTGAACAGAGATATAAACAATATACAGCCAAATTAAAGGATATTTAGGCTCAAGAAATTCTGAGTAATAATTGATTATAACATCGCGCTGTTAAACTCTTTTCCCATAAGTAGTGTGGGAAAATTTCGTCCGAAAAGTCGAGAAAGAGGGCGTTTTATCAGAAGAGCGAATGCGATACTTCTAAAACAAGAATAAATGGACAAGAAAACCGTAACATTTAAATAATACCATATAATACCGATTGGTAACAATGACAAAAACAATTCAAATTGGCTTGAGATTGGATAAAGAACTATTGGATAAAATTACAAAATTATCAGATCATGAAGGCATAGATAGGATGGCTTGGATTAGAAGAGCCTTAGCAAATTTCGTTAGTGACGAAGAAGATGGGATGTCTGATGCTGCAATTGAAGATTATATCAATTTGCGGATTGATGAAAGTGAATTAAAAGATTATACTGGTTTTAAGAAAATCCCTTCTGATTTAAAAGAAGCGAGAAAAAAATTTCTAGATAATGTTGTAGGTAATAAGAATGATAAAAAATAAGATTTTTATTTTTATGTTGTTTATACTAATTTTAACAAACATCGTTATCGCAGAAAATTGTCAATATAAAGAAACCGAGATTCAACAAAAAGAAGTTCTTAGACTCATTAATTCAGAAACAGATGAGGAATGGGGATTTCCATTAGAGTTTAGTGATTTTATTTCTGGAAGTAAAGGAAGTGATTCAAGTAATTGTATAGCTTCTTTCAAAATAACAAATCCAAATAACCAAATAGTAAATACTACACTTTCATTTAGATATACTTGGAAAAAATTAATGGGTTCCGCTAGTAAAGTTATTGAAACAAGAAAAATCATAAAACCAAATGGTGTTGAAAAAGTTGAATACAGAGTTAGCAGATGTTTTGACAACCCAAGTATTGATCCAAATTCAATAACTTATACTATTTATGATAATAACTTCATTGAACCTATTATTCGTACTGAAAAAGTAGAAGTGGAAGTATGTAAAAAATGCAAAGCAGAAATATGTTTAGATGATGGAGCTAAATGTAACCTTAATGAAGAATGTGGCAGTGGTTTTTGTATTGAAGGATATTGTTCCAATAATAATTTATGTTTTGAAAATGATTGTAGGTGTGCTTCAGATGAAATTCAATGCAATGATAATCAAAGATGTGTTAAAAAAGGAGCCATACCATTAGATGTAACTCCTAAATGTGGTTTAAGCGAGGAATGTATATATGGATATATTGCTGCAGACACAGGAAAATGTGCAAAGTCCCCTTCATTGTTAAAAGAGGAGCAAAACGAGAGATCAAAATTTTATACTTACTCAGTTATAGCATTAATTATTATTTTTATTATCGGAATTGCAGTATATTTTATTCTTAAAAATAAGGCAGAAAAGGAGACACAAAGAACATTACAAAAAAGAATTGAATATGAAGCTAAAAAAATTGAAGCAAAAGAACATGAACTGAATGAATTAAAAAATCAAATAAATGAAATTAAAAGACAAAAGAATTTAGAAAAAAGAGAAATAGATGAATTAAATAGTCTGAAAGAAGAAAGGAAAAAATTAGAGATAAATATTCAGGAACAATATAAAAAAATCACTAAACCATTCTTTGATCACCAAGTTCTAAGAAAAGTAATAATTGTTCCTGAAGTGAAAGGCAATCATATAACGTGGGAAGGATATAAATGCTTTTATAAAAAAGATAAAAATTTGGATCAATATACATATAAGGATTTAGTCCATATTTGGATTTGGAGAAAGAATAATGGGAGATATCCTAGACCAAGACATCATATTCATCATATTGATGGAGATAAACTTAACAATGATCCAAGAAATTTAGAAGAAATTGAAGGTCATGAGCATTATGAAAAGCATAGAAATAATTTAAGATGAAGCAGAAATTTCAGAATAAGATTTTTGGAAACATAAAATTTACTTTATCCTTAATTGTCTTTCTAATTATAATTGAAAAAATTATGGGTGCTATTGGCACTACAGTCTTTTTTGGAGTGGATTTTCAAATTATAATCTGGATTACAATTATTATAATCGTCATTTCATTAATATCTGATCTCAAAGATGTTGAATGGATTAATAAAATCTTGAGCAGATTCTGAAGATAGGTTTTCTCGCCTTTCTCCCTTTTTAGCCCAAAAAATTATTGTATTTAACACCTATTAACCACAGTATTATAACCTCCACACACACCCATTTCTCTTAAAATAAACAAAACATTTATATATATGTCTTAATATTTAAGATAGAATGGTTAAAAATACGTTAAAAATAAGAAAGATAGATGAAATAGACTGTAAGATCTTAAACATCCTCCAAACCAACTGCAGAGCATCTCTAACAGAGATTGCTTCTTTTGTTGGGCTATCTGTAGATAGTACACGAAAAAGGATACAGAAACTGGAAAATATCTATTTTTATCCAAGAGTACAAATAAGGCCAAGAAAACTAGGTTTTAATAATATAGTTGATGTTAAGGTTAAATTAAATAATCATTCTGAAACAGAAATTAAGAAATTTATAGAATATCTGATCAAAGAACCAAGAGTAGTAGAATTGTTTGAAGTTAGCGGAGAATGGGACATATCACTTGTGATATTATCTAAAGATGCTAATGACTTAGGCAATATAACACTAGAAATAAGAAATAAGTTTGGAAAAATAATTAATTCATGGAGTGAATCAACAACTCTGAAAGCATATAAATTTGAAAGTTATGATTTGGAAAAATTAAAGGGGTTTATAGGATGATAGAAATAAAAGATTTATTGGTAAAAAAAGAAAATACAATCAAAGATGTAATGAGAGTTATTGACAATTCAGGTTTAGGTATAGCCTTTGTGGTAAATGAAGAAAATAAACTAGAAGGAACCATCACAGATGGTGATATAAGAAAGGCATTAGGAAAAGGAACTGATATAAATTCTAAGGCAATGGAAATAATGAATGCATCTCCATTATCAATAAATGAAGGCACAACTAAGGATAAAATAGTTGATATGATTGATCTTAGACCTAAAGGGTTTTCTAAATTTTATTCTATGAAAATACCTGTAATAGATAGTGATGGTAAAATAACCAATGTTGCTGTTTACTATTTTAAGGATAACAGCCTTAATTTCATAAATGACAAAGGATATGAACATAGAGAACACATAAAGAAGATTCTTATAGTTGGTGGAGCAGGATTCTTAGGAAGCATACTTGCAAGAAAACTTTTAGCTAAAGGCTATAGTGTCAGGGTTCTTGATATAATGTTATTTGGAGAAAAGCCTATAGAGGAACTTAAAGATAATGAGAATTTTGAATTAATAGAAGGAGATATAAGAGATATAACAACACTTACTAAGTCATTACAGGGAGTTGATGCAGTTATACACCTGGCTGCAATTGTAGGAGATCCTGCAACAAAGAATCAGCCTGAAGACGCTATAGAAACAAATTATCTTGCTACTTTTACTTTAGCACAAGCATGTAAATATCATCAGATAAATAGATTTATTTTTGCTTCAACTTGCAGTGTTTATGGTATAGGTGGGGATAAAATAGATGAGTCTTCAGAACTTAATCCTGTATCACTATATGCAAGATCTAAGATAGAGTCTGAGAATTGTATACTTAATTTAGTGGATGAAAATTTTTCTCCTACAATAATGCGTATGGCAACATTATATGGTGTTTCTCCAAGGATGAGATTTGATCTTGTTGTAAACATATTTGGAATGTTATCTACAAAGGAAAAAAAGATTAGTGTTTTTGGTGGAGAACAATGGAGGCCATTATTGAATGTAGATGATGCAGCAGAGGCTTATATAAAATGTCTTGAAGCACCAATATCTAAGGTTCGTGGAGAGGTTTTTAATGTAGGATCAAACGCTCAAAATTATCAGATAAAACAGATTGCAAATATGGTCAAAGAACAATTTCCAGAGACAGAAGTTGTTTATACTGACAAGGAAGTTGTTGATGGAAAAATGGATAAGAGGGATTATAAGGTTTCTTTTGATAAGATAGAGAACACACTAGGTTTTAATGTTAATTTTGATATTAAAAGGTCATTACAGGATATAGCAGACATGATAAAAGAAGGAAAAATAAAAGATGTTAAGGATCCTATATACTACAATCATAAGATTGAGGGGGTAAGAAAATGAGTTTACTTAGTACACCAACATTATACTACATAGGAAATTGGTTTTATAAAATTAAACTAACACCAATAGCTATGTTTTTTATGAAAATAAATAAGATATTGAATTGTTGTGATATAAATCCAAAAGCAACAATAGGAAAGAACCTTCATATCTCTCATAGTGTTGGTTTGGTTATAGGCGGAAGTGCTAAAATAGGAAAAAACTGCGAGATATATCATAATGTTACTGTTGGAAGAAACAAAAAACATGTACCTATTATAGGAGATAATGTAAAGATATATCCTCATACTATAATCTCAGGCAATGTGATTATACCATCAAATTCAGTAATTCCTGCAAAGACAACGATAATCACAAGTAATAAGTTTGTTTGGGAAGGAGAAAAGAGTATAAAGAAACTAGCTAAAAGGAGGATTAAGTAAAAATGGAACCAAAAATTATTGAAGCTGGAATTGCATGTGATGATCGAGGCAGTTTAACATTTGCAAATGATTTTGATTTTAAGGGTGTGAAAAGATTTTATCAGGTATGGAATAATGATAAGTCAGTTATCAGGGCATTTCATGGACACTTAAAAGAAGGAAAGTATGTATATGTTCCAAAAGGAAGTATAAAACTTATAATTTTGAAGATGGAAGGTAAAGAATTATTAAAAGATACAAAAAAAGAATTTATCTTAAGTTCAAAAAAACCAAGTATTGTATATATCCCCCCAGGATATGCCAACGGATTTAAGCCTTTAGAGGATGATACTTTGGTAATATTTTTTTCAACGAGCACTTTAGAGGAATCTAAAGGAGATGATTATAGATTTGATTATGATATTATCGGAAAAGATATTTGGGAAATAGAAAATAGGTGATTAATGATGGATAAACTAGCAGTGGATGGCGGAAAACCAGTGAGAGAAAAGTTTTTACCTTATGCTACTCAATGGATAGGTGAAGAAGAGAAAAAAGAAGTTATGGAAGTATTAGATTCTGGCTGGCTTACCACAGGACCAAAAGGAAGAAAGTTTGAAGAGGATATTGCGAGTTATGTTGGAGCTAAACATGCTATTGCAGTTAATTCGGGAACAGCTGCATTACACTGTTGTACATTAGCTTTAGATTTAAAACCTGGTGATGAAGTAATAACAACACCATTTACTTTTTTAGCAAGTGCAAATTGCATAGCTTATACTGGAGCAAAACCAGTACTTGCAGATATAAAGAAGGATACTTATAATATAGATCCAGAAGAGATTAAGAAAAAAATAACAGATAAGACAAAGGCAATAATCCCAGTAGATTATGCTGGACAACCATGCGATCTTGATGAGATATATTCCATTGCTAAGGAACATGGATTAAAGGTTATTGAGGATGCAGCACATGCGATATCTGCTAAGTATAAAGGAAAAAGAGTCGGCAGTTTAAGTGATATGTCTATATTTAGTTTCCATCCTGTAAAAAATATGACAACAGCAGAAGGAGGAATAATAACCACAAATGATGACGAGCTTGCTAAATTTTGTATTATGCATAGAACTCATGGTATAACAAAAGAAGCAATGAAAAGATATGGAAAAAATGCTGATTGGACTTATGATATGCAAAGATTAGGATTTAGATATAATATGACTGAATTTCAGGCAGCACTTGGTGTTGCTCAATTAAAAAAACTTGATAAACTACAAAAAAGAAGAGAAGAAATAGTAGAGATATACAATAAAGCATTTGCAGATATTCCTGAGATAATATTACCTTATGTCAAACCTGACATAAAGTCTTCATGGCATCTTTATACTATAAGGGTTAAGGAAGATATGTTAACTGAGGATAGAAATATGGTAATAAAAGCATTGAAGGCAGAAAATATAGGAGTTAATGTACATTATATACCTGTACATCTGCATTCATATTATCAGGAAAACTATGGATATAAAAAAGGAGATTTTCCGGTTACAGAAGAAGTATATGATTCAATCATTACACTTCCTTTATTTCCAAAGATGGAACAACAGGATATTGATGATGTTATAACAGCTGTAAAAAAAGTAATAGGTGTTTATAGAAAATAAAATGATAGTAGCTATTGTTCAGGCGAGGATGGGGTCAAACAGATTACCTGGTAAGGTACTTAGGAAAGTATTAGATAAACCTTTACTTGGTTACCTTACTTCAAGGCTTAAATCATCTAAACTTTTGAATAATGTAGTTATAGCTACAGCAGATGGTCAGGAAAATAGGCCAATTATTGAATTTTGTGATAATTATGGTGTTGATTTTTTTTATGGCAGTGAAGATGATGTTCTTGATAGATATTATCAAGCTGCTAAGAAATTTAATGCTAAGATTGTTGTTAGGATTACTGGAGATTGTCCTTTAGTTGATCCAAATGTTGTTGATAGAACTATACAATATTTTCTGGATGGTGGCTTTGACTATGTAAGTAATGGTATTGAGTATACTTTTCCAGATGGAACCAATGTAGAAGTATTTAGTTTTGAAATGTTGGAGAAAGCATGGAATGAAGCAGTAAGAAAGCCACATAGAGAACATGTTACTTTATTTATGAAAGATAATCATGATAAGATCAAATTTGGAATTTATAAAAATGATAAGGATCTATCCAAATATAGGTATTGTGTTGATAATTCTGAGGACTTTGAAGTTGTCTCTAAGATAATAAAAGCTATTTTTCCTAAGAATAACAACCCTTCTATGGAGGATATAATCAAGTTTCTAGATAATTACCCTGATATCTTTGATATTAATTCAGGGATCAAAAGAGGAGAAGGTCTTAGAAAGTCTTTAGAGAATGAGAGAGTAGCAAATGAAATTTAAAATCGGTAAAAATAAAATAGGAGATAACGAGAAGTGCTTTATTATAGCTGAGATTGGGTCTAATCATGACGGTAGTTTGAAGAAAGCTAAGAAGATGATTGATCTAGCTCTTAAGGCTGGTTCTGATGCAGTTAAACTTCAACAGTTTCATGCAGATAATCTTATTGTAAAAGAAATATCTAAAAAGATTGCTAAAGATATCTACGGACTTTCTGCTAGGGAAATTAAAAAATATTCTTTGAAGAATGGTAAGGTACATAACCCATTTTATGATTTAGTTAAGAATAACGAGGTTCCTGATAAATGGATTAAGGAGCTTGTTAAGTATGCAAAGAAAAAAGGAATTATTGTTTTTTCAAGTGTATGGGATAAACATGCAGTCGATATCTGTGAGAAAGCTAAAGTAGATGCATATAAGATAGGATCAGGAGAGATAACTAATATACCTTTATTGAAGCATGTTGCTAAGACAAAAAA
Organism: uncultured Methanosarcinales archaeon; assembly: GCA_964447875.1. Classification (GTDB taxonomy): domain Archaea; phylum Nanobdellota; class Nanobdellia; order Woesearchaeales; family DATDXC01; genus CAYUUQ01. The sequence goes on from CAYUUQ010000010.1 coordinate 14,007, forward strand.
ACCGATTATACTTTCTACTGGAATGGCTTATCATTATGAGATAAAAAAAGCAATTAAGGCTATAAGGTCTAAAGGCAATAATAAAATAGCATTATTACATTGTATTGTTAATTATCCTTGTGATTCTAAGGATGCTAGTATTAATTATATAAAAAAGATGAAAAAGATGTATGATTATCCAGTTGGTTATTCTGATCATGTTATAGATAATTCTGTTTCTTTAGCTGCAACAGCATTAGGAGCAAAGATAATAGAGAAACATGTTACATTCTCAAGAAAGTCTAAAGGGCCAGATCATAAGTTTGCAATTACATTTGAAGAATTAAACGAATTGGTTAGTGGTATTAGAATTGTTGAAGGTTCACTTGGATCAGAAGAGTATATTCCAAGTGTTAAGGAGAGAAAAAGAGTGAGAAGAGCAAGAAAATGTGCTTATGCTCTTAGAGATCTGAAAAAAGGAGAGATACTTAATGTAAGTATGTTTCGATTTGTTAGACCTGCAATAGCAGCAGGGATAAGTCCAGATATATTTGAGAAATTTATCGGTAGGAAATTAATGAGAAACATTAGTGAGTTTGAAATGATAAGGAAGGTTGATATAAGATGAGCAAGAAAACAGTTTTAGTTACATGTGTAGGAGCACCACCAGGATTTAATACAGCCAGGATACTTTCTTATGAAGATGACTATGATGTTATTGGTGTTGATGCTGATAAATATGCAAGTGGATTATATCTTGATAAAGTAAAACCTTATGTTGTTCCTATGGTCAAGGAAGATAATTATATAGATTCTTTAGTTGAGGTATGTAAAAAAGAGAATGTTAATGCAATAATACCCTGTTTTGAGAAAGAAACACTAGTCATTTCAGAACATAGAGAAGTTTTTGAGAAAATCGGAGTTAAACTTCTTTTATCACCTCACGAAACTGTTGAAGCATGTTGTGATAAATTAAAAACAATGGGGCAGGCAGAAAAGGCAGGAATATCACATCCTAAAACATATTTGATAGATAGTAAGGCTGATTTGGATAAGATTGATTTAGAATTTCCGGTTGTAATGAAACCTGCTATTGGTTCAGGTGCCAGAGGCATAACTTATCCTAAGAATAAAGAAGAGTTAATTGATGATTATGCTATTTTAGGTAAAGGAGGAACTAAAGTGCTGGTTCAGGAGTTAGTTAAGGGCGGACCTGGAAGAGTATATATGTGTGGTTTATTATATGATAAGAACCATAAATTAAAGGTATCATATATTTCTAAGAGTTTAAAGACCCCTTTTCCAAATGGAGGACCAGCTATTGTTGGTGTACCATTAAAAAATGACGAGATATTGAACATGGCTATCAAATTACTAGATTCATTTGGTAATTATACTGGTCCAGCAGGAGTTGAGTTTAAGATAGATGAAAAAGATGGAAAACCAAAATTAATGGAAATAAATCCCAGGTTATGGGGTTATAGTTGTTTGGCATTTGGAGCAGGTGCAAATATACATAAGGCAACAGCTCAGCTTGCTTTAGATGAAGATATAGGTGAAATACATGATTATGATACAAATAAACTTTTTGTAAGATCTTTTGATGAGAAGATTATGAATAAAGAAGAAGCTCTTGCAAAAATAAATTATGTGGGTGGTACTAATGAAGATGCTGATTAATGGTGAATGGTTAGATAAGAAAGATAAGATAGATATTGTTAATCCATATACTAATGAAGTTGTAGATACTGTTCCAAGTGCCGAAGTTGTTGATGTTAAAAAAGCTCTAAAATCAGCTAAGAGTTATAAGAATGAACTTAGTGCATATGAAAGATATATGCTTTTGTTTGATGTCGCTCAAAAAATAAAGGAAAGCGAAAAGGAGATTGCAGAGCTTATTACAAAAGAGTCAGGAAAACCAATAAATGAAAGTTTAGGAGAGATTAAAAGATCATATCAAACCTTTTTATTATCTGCAGAAGAAGCAAAGAGGATAAATGGCGAGGCTATACCTATAGATGTTGCAGAGGGATTGCCTAAGAAAACTGCAATAACAGTAAGAGAACCATTAGGGTTAGTTGTTGCTATAACACCTTTTAATTATCCATTAAATCTAGTTGCACATAAAGTCGGACCAGCGATAGCTGCTGGTAATTCTGTAGTTTTGAAACCATCAACTGAAACTCCACTTACTGCTATTAGATTAGTAGAGATATTTTTAGAATGTGGTGCACCAAAGAATATGTTAAATCTAATAACCGGAAAGTCAAGTATAATCGGCGACGCATTAGTTGATGATAGTGCTATTGATAAGATAACATTTACTGGAAGTACAAATGCAGGAAATAAGATATGTGAATGTTCAGGTATGGTGAGAAAATCTATGGAGCTTGGAGGAAATGATCCTTTGATAATATTAGGTGATTGTGATATAGGTGCAGCAGTTGGTGTTGCAACAGTTGGTGCTTTTGGTAATAATGGTCAGAGATGCACTTCTATAAAAAGGATAATTATTGAAGATAATATTGCTGATAAGTTTATCACTGCTTTTGTTAAAGAAAGTAAAAAATGGAAAACTGGAGACCCTATGAATGAAGATACTAAGATTGGACCTATCATCAATGAGAAATCTATTGTTGAAATCGAGAAAGCAGTTGATGATGCTGTAGCTAACGGTGCTAAATTGTTGTTAGGTGGAAAGAGGGATGGAAATTTTTATCCTGCTACAATAGTTGATAATGTTAAGGGAGATATGAATTTAGTAAAGCATGAAACATTTGGTCCTGTTGCTCCTATAATCAGAGTTAAAGATATTGATGAAGCAATTAAGATAGCTAATTCAACAATATATGGTTTACAATCTGGTGTAATGACTAAAGATATTGATAAAGCGATGTTTATCGCAGAAAAATTACAAGTAGGCGCTGTTATGATCAATGAAGGCCCAGGATTTAGGGCTGAACATATACCTTTTGGAGGAGTGAAGCAATCAGGTCTTGGAAGAGAAGGAGTAAAATATGCTATAGCAGAGATGACAAAGATAAAAACAATTGTTTTATGATTATAATTAATTTAATATGGTGAGATGAAATGGGTAAATATAAACTAAAATGTATGCATCCTGGATGTGGTAATGTATATGATACAGATGACTTTAGACTTAAATGTGATTCAGAGAAAGATGGAACACATGGGCCAGCTATGTTAAGGGCTATTTATGATAAAAAGAAGATTGAGATAAAAAAAGATCTACCTGGAATATTCAAGTTTATAGATTGGTTGCCTTGCGGAGATAATTATTTAGATATTGAAGGGTTGCCTGTTGCTTACAAGAGTTCTGGATTAGCTAATTATCTTGGTTTATCTAACCTATGGGTTGTATATAGTGGTTATTGGCCAGAAAAAGGTGCAAAGATGGTTACAAAATCGTTTAAGCAACTAGAAGCACCAGCAACTTTAGTAAGATATTTTCATACAAAATCAGATCCTATGCCTCTTATAGTTTCTTCAGCAGGTAATACTGCGAATGCATTTAATTATGTTACAAATAAATTACGTGTTCCTTTGTATATGGTTATACCAAAAAGTGGACTTAAGAATCTTAAATTACCTGTTGAGACAAGTCCTAAACTTATTGTCGTGAGAGGAGATTATGCTGATGCTATAAGTATAGCAGATAAGATAGCAGATCAGAAAGGTTTGTTCAGAGAAGGAGGGGCAAGGAACATAGCAAGAAGAGATGGAATGGGTGTTGCAATGCTTGAAGCGGTTACAACTTCAGGACACCTATTTGATCATTATTTTCAGGCAGTTGGAAGTGGAACAGGAGGTATAGCTGCATGGGAGGCTGTACTTAGGTTAATTGAGGATGGAAGTTATGGTAATACTAAAACTAAATTAAATCTTATACAGAATTGTCCTTTTACACCTTTAGTAGATAGTTGGAATGACGGTTCTGATAGTTTAGTTGAGATAGAAGAGAAAGATGCTAAAGAAAGGATAAGTAATGTAACTGCCTCTGTTCTTACAAACAGGCATCCACCTTATTCTATTTTTGGAGGAGTCAGAGACGCTTTAGCGGATACTAATGGCAACATGTATAAGATAAATAACCAAGATACATATCATGCTTCTATTCTTTTCAGATCATTAGAGGGAGTAGATATAGCGCCTGCAGCTGCTGTTGCTACTGCAGCACTGATAAATGCAGTTAATTTGGGAAAAGTCAATAAGGATGAAAAGATATTATTACATATAACTGGAGGCGGAGCTGAGGCCCAATTAGTTGAGTTTGGCGATAAGATTAATGAGTTAGATCCTGGTTTAGAGGTTAATCCAGATGAGATTGATAAGGTATTGGATTTTGTGGGAGATGTAACCTCAATAGAAGAATGTAAAGAGGTTTTGAAAGAATTAAAATGAGTATTTCAGAAGAGCTATTAGAAAAATTAAAGGATAATGGGATAGATTTTTTTGTTAGTGTTCCATGTAAATTAACATCCGAACTTATAGTATTACTTGAGAAAGATAATGATATAGTTTATACTCCAGTTACACGTGAAGAAGAAGGTGTTGGTATTGTAGCTGGAGCATATTTAACAGGCAAAAAACCCTGTGTTGTTATGCAAAATTCAGGATTAGGAAATAGTGTTAATGCAATATGTTCTTTGTTAAATTACTATAAAATTCCTATT
>CAYUUQ010000011.1:0-18478 GCA_964447875.1 uncultured Methanosarcinales archaeon
AGCGCCCCACCAGTCACCGCTCTTGACTCGCTATAGACTGGTGGAAAGAGGAATTATAATGAATAGTTGAAATAGGAATGCCTAATTTTGAAGCTAAATCTGATTCAGTAGCATCTTGTTTTTCAGCTAAATAATCAAGTATCTTTCTACAGCTTTCATTGGAGATAACCTGAGCTAATTCTTTAGCCTTATCTTCCTTCAAACTTACTAAAACAAACTTTTCTTTTGCCATATTATTGAAAGTTATATAACATTTATAAATAGTTTTCTAAAGCTTTGAATCGATTCAAAGCTAAATCTTATATATAATTGTGATTTTTCTTGATTCATGCCAACAATAACAGTTTCTTCAACAAAACATAACGAACTTATAGATATAACAGACAAAGTAAAGGATATAGTTCAAAAATCAAACATAAAAGAAGGAATCTGCTATATCTACATTCCACATGCAACAGCAGCTGTAACAATTAATGAAAATGCAGATCCGAATATAAAAGAAGACATTCTAAAGGCAATAAATAAAGCAGTACCAGAACACAACTCATATCTTCACGATTCAATAGACAACAATGCAGCTGCCCATATAAAATCAACATTAATTGGTGTTTCAACTAATATTCCAATATCAGATAATGAACTTCAACTAGGTACATGGCAAGACATATTCTTATGCGAATTTGATGGTCCAAGAAGCCAAAGAAAAGTTATAGTTAATATAATCAAGAATTATTAAAAATCCAACAATGGCTGATCAACCGGGGGTCGTCCCTTACGGGGGGGTTGACCTGGTTTCGAACAAAATGAGAAACCAGACAGCCCATTGTTGTTGGATTTTTTATCAACTAAAACAGATCTTATCAATAAAATAACAAAAGATTATTAAACTAAATACATAAACCTAAGTTTGAGGGGATTAAAAATTATCTGTGATATGTGCGGTTCTAATGGATTTATGTTAAAAGCTGAAGTAGAGGGATCTGTATTAACAGTGTGTAAAAACTGCTCAAAATATGGTAAAGTTATATCTCAGATTAGAGAAGAAACAGTAAAAGAAAAGAAGAAAAAACAAAAAATTACTGTAGAAAGGCCAACTAAATCTAAAAAGGAGATAATGTTTATCATAACAAAAGACTATGCAAAGAAAATAAAAGACAAAAGAGAACAGCTAGGGATGAAACAAGAAGATTTTGCAAAGATGCTTAATGAAAAAGAATCGGTTATACACCATATAGAACAAGGTAAATTCAAACCAAGTATAGATCTTGCAAGAAAACTTGAAAAAAAATTAAAAATAAGCCTTATAGAAACCCACGAAGAAGACCATTCTAAGATAATTAAACCATCATCAGAAGGATTCACTATAGGTGACTTCATAAAGATAAGGAAAAAATGAACTATAGTGATACAACAGTTATTATTCCTACATTAAATGAAGAAAAAAACATATCTTCGATTCTAAAACTTATAAAACAAAACTACAAAGACATAGAAATAATAATCTCAGATGATGGAAGTAAAGATTCTACTCAAAAACTAGCTAAAAAATACGCAAAAGTTATCGACAGATCAAAACAAGAAATAAAAGGACTTACTGCTTCTGTAATTGATGCTGCTAAAGAAACAAAGACCAAATATCTGATAGTAATGGATGCAGACTTACAACATCCAATAGAAACAATAAAAAAGATATCAAAAGAACTAAAACAATATAAGATAGTTATAGCAACAAGAAAAAGAACATTAAAGTGGAGACTTTCTAGAAAAATAATATCAAAAATAGCAATAACGTTAGGAAGACTAAGGCTAATACTAAGAGGGATGATAGTACTTGATCCAGTATCTGGTTTTTTTGGTATACATACCGATCTTTTCAAATCGATTCTAAAAACCCACGAACATAAATTTGAAAAACAAGGCTATAAGGTTTTATTTGATATACTAAAGTACACCCCAAATAAACATATCGAAGAAGTATATTACAAATTCAGTCCAAGAAAACACGGAAATTCTAAGATAGGAAAAAAACAAATTTTATCATATCTCAAAGCCATAATAAAGTAACATTTTTATAGCCATATTCATTCTCGAAACTTATGCCAAAGGCAAAAATATTACCTACAAGAAAGCAGATTTTTACAGTAGCGATAGTTTTATCATTAATAATGTATCTTTTGGGTGTTTTCTCAGGATTATTTGCAAATAAAATAATGGAAGAAAGAGTAGAAGAAGACATTGAATTTCTAAAAAGCCACAATGACGTTGCATCATTAGATCTAAAGAACATGCTTTTACAACAGCTATTGATAGATCAACTACCTAATGAATGTAAATCTTCAAAGATATACTTAGAAAATCTAAGAAAACAATTAGAACCATACTGGCAAAAACTCCCTGCAAGGTTAGAAGCATATGATAAAACAGGAAAAATAACAGAAGAATACATAACATTAAAGAGAGAATACATAAGGTTATCATTAAGAATGTGGCTATTAACAAAAAAGAATTACGAAAAATGTAATTCAGATCTTATCCCTATATTATACTTCTATGATAAAGACTGTCAAACATGCACTAGACAAGGAGAAATATTTGATGAACTAAAAATAGAGATGGAAAATATAAATAAAAGCTTGGTTGTTTTTCCTATAGACCAAAACTTTGAAGATGATAATGTATATCTATTAAAAGAATATTACAACATAACGTCTGTTCCATCTGTAATAACTGAAAATAAAATAATAAGTGGTGAAATAATTTCATTAAATAAACTTATAGAGATAATAGAAGATTAAGCCTCAAATATAAAATATTTGCAATTTCCTTTTTCTCCATAATAATCAAGACTAATACTTTGATTAAACATTTCTAATAAATTAGAACTGTCCTTAACACAGCTATCTTCAGCTGGACAAGGAAATACGTCACATGTATTAAACATCACTAACTGAGAATCATTAATATTATCCACTAACTCTGCAATCTTTTCTGAATAATAAAGTGGAAAATACATCAACTCAGAAGCTTTTTTATCAGAATGAACTATCATAGATGGGTTACTAATCCAGATTCCTTCTTCAACACCGCTATCTTCAAGTTTATCATAAAAAACATCTAACCTATCATCATATCTATCAAATTCTATAACATTTACAGCCTGAAAAACAAATCCAATAATCAATAAAACAACAACGTAATTATTATATTTCTTAAATAATTTAGAAAAAGAAACAATACCTTTAGCTACTAAAACAAAAAGCAAAGGCAATACGCCAATTAATAATCTCATCTCTTTATGCACCTCGAATAGATAAAGTAAAAATGGAACTAAAAACAACAACAAAACAAAGATCTGATTCTTTTTCTTATCCTTAATAACAAAATACAATCCCAATAAAGAAAAAATAACCAAAAAACATTCCATAAATAATCCAACAAAATAAAAATTAAATGCCTCATGAAATATCCATCCAGTATTTCTTGTCATCCATGCCTGTAGTACAAAAGGATAAAAGATGTTATTATATAAAACTAAATTCAAGATTATAAAAGGTATAACAAAAACTAAAGTACTTAAACCAAATCTAAATATATCCCTAAAATCAACCTTTTTCTTAAAAAATTCATATAAATAAAATAAACCAAGAACTATTATAAAAAATACATGAAAAAACCTTGTCATAAATGCTATACCTAACCACAATCCAGAAACAAAATGTTTTTTCTCAAAAAAATAATACAATCCAAGTAAAACAAAAAATCCTGAGACTATACCAGTAAATAAAATATTATTAAATCTAATAAATGTAGCAGATAAAGAAAACAATAAAGCAGACAATAGAGCAATTTTTTCGTCAAAAATCTTTCTAGTAATAAGATAAATCAAGTAAATACTTCCTAAACCACATAAGATAACAATTATTCTTCCAAACAAAATAACATCTAAACCTAGTCTCCAACCAAAACCAAGTATCAATGGCCAAACTAGTGGTCTATTTGATTCCCATAATCCAACAGAACCAAAAGAAAAAATATATTTCCCCATTCCAATGTAAACAGAAGAATCCCACCATAAATCATGATGAATAAATAAAGACCATAATCTAATAAAAAAAGAAACAACCAAAATAATAATTATTTTTTTATTCATATTTCTTCCATATATTATGCTGATCCTTTCTAAAATATTCAGGTAACGAAATAATATAAATCAACATTATCAACAACCAAAATGGTGACATAAAAAACAATGCTACAAAATGTAACAAATCAAATTTCTTAGAATACTTAAGTATTGCATATATATACAAAGGATATGTAAGTAAAGTACTTATAATTCCTGCAGCTGCAACCAAAGTAAGTGGTGTCTGACCAAGAATTACACTATAAGCCCATTTAAAAAAACCTAATAACGAAAACCAATCAAATAAAAATCTCAAAACCTCAACACTAAAAAATACTCCTTTAGATAAAAAATAAGTAGTATATCCAGAAACAACCTGATAAATAGTAAAACTTCCCATTATAATAGCTTGAACATATCCAAATAAGAACAAAGGTAATGTATAAAGATCAATTAAAGTATTATTGATTTGTAAATGTTTCTTAAAGATATCAATTATACCTCGAGCAAATCTTGTTCTTTGCATAAAAAACCATTTTGGTTCATAAGGCATATTTGTCTCAGAAACCGCGTTATTAGAAAAACCAATTTTATATCCTGCTCTAATCAACCTTATAGTAACATCAATATCTTCTGAAAATCCTTTTGTACTAAATCCTCCAACCTTAACTAACTCCTTACGCCTATATACACTTAATGGTCCAGGGGTAACTATATTAGCATTAATCTTAGAAAATATTCTTCTGATCAATGAATTATACAACTGCTCTAAATCTAACCACATACATACAAACTTATGCCTATTTTTTACTCTAACAACACAAGAGGATGCAACAACATTCTTTTTCTCTACTTCTTTAGTGATCTCTACTAAAGAATCTTCTGATATAGCGCTATCTCCATCAACAACAGCTATTAAGTCTGATTTAGAAGCAGCTATTGATTTATTTATAGAAGCACTCTTCCCACTATGTTTTTGCTTTATTATCTTAATTCCTTTAAATTTTTTAACAATACTTAAAGTTCTGTCGTTACTTCCATCGTCTACAACGATTACTTCTTTCTTACCATTAAACTTAGCTTTAAGAACAGATTCTATACATTCTGCAATGTATCTTTCCTCATTATGTGCAGGAATAACAATGGTAATAGAAGAAAACCTCTTCTCCTTTTTACCATCCTTTCTTTTAATAAAAATAAGAACATAATAAGAAATAACAATCAAAAGAAAAACTATAGTTATTATATTAGCTAAAAGCTCAAGCACCATTTTTCATAACATCTGCATTAGCTATCTTTGGAGTGCAGTACCAATGAAGTTTTCTATTGAACATAGCTTTTGAAAAAGCTGTTGCCATAGCAAATGCCATAACAATACCCATAGAAAATATGGATAGTACCATATACTTAAACTCTTCTAATCTCTTTCTCTTAACTAAAGTTATAATTCCCATAAACATAAATCCGGCTGTCATAAGTATTCTAGCCCAAAACTCCATAAAATCTCCCATAGTAAACAATTTTACTTCTCCGAAAAACCAGCCGCCAAATCCAAATATGGTCATCAAAACTACAACAATTGCAGAAAAATTAGATAAAGTAATGAATCCTATTATTAATTTCTGTACTAAACTTAAACTTGGAGTAAAGACAATTTTCTTCCAATTATCAAAAAATACTCTTGCATTTCCATAACACCATCTCATCTGTTGCCTAATAAAGCTTTCAAAGGTATCTGGAACCTCACTTGGAGTTTCATATGAAAGATAAACAGATTTATATCCTGCCATAAGTAATTTAACACTCAACTCTGAATCTTCAGTTATACTATGGGCATTCCAACCACCTACTTTATCAAAAGCGCTTCTACGTAATGCTCCTGCTGTTCCACAAAAGAAAACACAGTTAAGCTTATCATTTATAGGAAGCATAATAGTATGGTATATCATAAGTAGATATGATGCAAATCTTGAAATAAGATTTGTATTTGAATTGTAAAATCCTTGCCTTGTTTGAACAATAGCAACTTTAGGATCTGCAAACGGCTGTATAATGGTATTTAAAAAATCTTTTTTAGGAATCCAATCAGCATCAAAAACAACTAATATCTCACCTTTAGTTATGTCCATAGCGTTATTTAGTGCTCCTGGCTTAAATCCTTCCCTATTTTCTCTATGTATAAACTTAACAAATTTACCATCAGCATACTTCTTAAGTAACTTTTGAGTATCTTTATTTGTACTATCATCAACTATAACAATCTCATATTTATCTTTTGGATAATCAAATTCCATACATTTCTTAACACATCTTTCAGCAATAGGATCATTAAAAGTTGGTATCTGTACTGAAATAAACGGTAATTCTTTTAGCTTTCTTGCCCTCTTTATCTTTCCTCTATCTATTGCAAGATTAACTATAGTTAAGATAAAAAACAATACAGAAAAAAATACAACTGGTAATAAAGCAAAATTATAAAGTATTAATGAAAAGTCATAAGCATTCATACAGGATCACCTACTTCAAACAACATTTTCTTAACTTCTCTTTGAAAATTCTCATAATTAGGAGTTCCATCAATAATCTGGTTATCGATACCATCTATACCTAAATAAAGTCTTTGTTTTATTCCTAACATGCCTAATTTACTTATTTCAGCTATATTCAATTGAATCTCCTCTAACTCTTCATTGAGCACACAATCAACCATGCCTGTTATATTATACTTATCAGCATAATACATAACATCTTTTTTTGTTTCTAGTATATCAAAATAAACATCATAATATTTTTCTTTATCAAGTTTAGCAATACATAACATAGATTTAACATATATGTACCTATCAGTCTTTTTCTGATAATCCTCATCAGTGATGTAATGCTTCTGATAATATCTTAGTTTTCCTTCATTTATAAATTCTTCTTTTATTAAAGGAAAAAAATCACTAAAAAATACATTAGTGTCTTCTGAAGTTATATCAAAATATGTAATCAAGGTAACACTTGCATCTGAATTACCTAAAAAAGGAGTATTATCTGCATTAGGCTCTAAAGCAGAATAAAACTCTACTAAATTATCAGAATCAAAGATATTGTTACTCAATTTAGGATTATTCTTTAGTTCTCTTTGATATAAAAAAAACCCTACAAATAACATATAGATCAACATCAAAGCTAGTATTACAATAATAGAAGATCTTACTTTATTACTAGACAACTTAATCCCTCTGATTGATCGAACTTTTAGATATCTTATATGATTTATGCCTTCTAATACAATTAAAGAGTAAAAATCCAGACCATAAAACTAAAGAAGGTACAAGTATAGGTAACCAAGAAAATAACAATAATGGATACATAGAGTACATAAATATCTTCATAAAATCTGCATATTTTATCTTTCTATAAAACTGATGCAATACTAAACTAATCAAAAACATGATAAAAGTTCCTGCTAAAAAATAACCAAAGATATATGCAAAGAACTCAGATAATGTAAAATTAAATAATGATGTATAGTCTATATCCAAAGACCTAGTAATATCAAGGTATAATGTTCTACCCATTCGAAAAAGAAAATTTACAAAAGCAGCAACTATGGATAACACCATTAACAACCGTAAATAATTTGAAACCACATCTTCTAGTGGTTTCTTATCTGATTTTGTAAATCCACTCTTTGGACTTATAAGTAAATTGATTCCTTCTTTGATTATATCTTTTATTAATGCCATTTTAAGACTAGAATTTCCGGGTTTATATAAAAAAGTATCTGAAAATAGCATAAAAAACTAAAGTATTTAAAATAAGATATATTACCTAACTATCATGGAAAGAATAACCTCTGGTTCGGCTGTATTGGACAATTTTCTTAATGGTGGCTATGAAAAAGACATAATAACCACTATTTATGGGCCTTCTGGATCTGGAAAAACATTATTATGTGTGCTTCCATTAATAAATATAGCAAAATTAGGGAAAAAAATAATATTTGTTGATACTGAAGGAGGATTCTCTATAGAAAGGTTAAAGCAAATAACACCAGAATATGAACAAGTTTTAGAAAAGATTGTTTTCTTCAGACCAACTTCATTTAAAGAACAAAAAGAAGCATTTGAAAAACTAAAAAAAATAGTTGATGAAAAAGTTGGAATGATAGTAATTGATTCGATAGCTATGCTTTATAGGTTAGAACTAGGAAAAAGTGATGATGTCTATGATGTAAATAGAGAACTAGGTAAACAAATAGCATATGTTAACGAGATAGCAAGGAAAAAATCAATACCTGTTATAATAACTAATCAGGTTTATGCTGATTTTGAAAATAAAGCTAATGTAAAGATGGTAGGTGGAGACATCCTAAAATATGGTAGTAAATGCTTAATAGAACTAAAAAAATTTAGATCTGGTAAAAGAGCAGTCATATTAAAAAAACACAGATCTATAAGTGAAGAAAAAAGTATCATGTTCAATATAGTTGAAAAAGGGATTGTTGAAACTTCTAGTAAAGTAGTTCTATAGTAAGATTTATAAGTCAATATTAAATTCTAAAACCTTATGGTGGCTATGGTGTAGCCTGGTTAGCACCTAGGATTGTGGATCCTTGAGGCCGAGTTCAAATCTCGGTAGCCACCCTCTTTTCTTCAATAACTAATATCCTTAACAAATAAATAAGATATTATGTGTGGTAAAGAAAAAGCCCCAACATATAATATTGCAATAATCCAAGGATTATGGCTTATTCCTAAATTCCACTTATCAGAAAAGAAATTAGCAAACTGAGTAACATAAAATATATTTATAATCGCTAATGAAGGTATAAGAATTCCTGTAACAACAATATGTTTTCTTCCTATAGCCTCAATATCCCTTATCAATAAATCAAATAAAGAACCGAATGCTAAAGCTAAAAGAGTAATAACTGAATACAATAACAAACTATCTAATTCCAATAAAAAAGGAATCAATGCAATAGAAACAATCAAATTTCCAAAAATAGCTATTATAAGAACAAACCAGAATATTAAATTTTCAAAAAATATGGCTTTTTCTAATCTTTTACTCTGTGCTTCATTCAAAACTCTCCGAACTTTTTTTATTTCTTTATCAGTCCATCCCTTAGTTTTTAATCTTTCAGAAAGATCAGCTCTCATTATCTTCTCCAATCATCTCTTTTACAAACTTAAAAAAAACCTTAATCTGATCATAATATTCTTTCAAAATATCTATATTGACATCCATAGTGCTATCGTCATCAAAATGACATACCATAGTAACATGTCTTCTAAATTCTCTTAGTCTTTCATATTGACATCTTGCAATCTTCCTCATTTTAGTATATAACCGAAGATAATCAACAATCTCAGGAATATCTTTACACTCTTTTTGTAACAAAGCAACCTTCAAAGCAGGACTAGAGGGAATTTCTTCTAACGCCTTCTTCTCATTAAGATGGTCTATAATCCCCGAAAGCAAAAAATCTGACGTACTTATCATCCTTTCAACAACAGACATAAGAACATCAACAGTTCTAGTATAGCTCAAACTAACATAAACAAGATGATCAACTCTTTTTAACTCTTCTAAAGCATCAATTAAATATGGATTCATTCTTACTTATAATGGAATTTGTTTTTTGTATAAATAACTTTGTTTTTTTTACATATTCTTTTATATCTGGCAAAGTTATTGTCTTCATCTGATAATCATCAGAACATATGACAAATTTGTCTTTTTTTGAGAATTCTACTGGACTTTCCCTATGAGCCAAGATTATATCCCTTAAATTCTGCATTAATGTGATATATTCTTTACTTACATTATATTTCTCAATACACTTTTCCTGAAACATAGCTAATTTAGAAGTAAATGTTTCCTGAAATGCTGGAATTCTCTTAAATACTCTCTCATAATAAAGTACAGAACCCATAGCATTAGATAAAGCTAAAAACAAGTTTTGAACAACAGCAACTAATAATTTGGGATCCTGAACAAAAGGATATGTCATAGTAAGCATATGGTCTGCTATCTTCAATTTTTTCTGAGCTACCTCTCTTAACTCTTGAAATTTCTCCATATTATACTAATAAGAAAAAGAAATATATTAATTTATCCTTTTAAAGCCATAATTGCAGCTGCTAAATCACCATCAGCTTCTTCAATAGCTTTTTTAGCTTCGTCCTCTGAAACTCCTGTTTGATCAACAACAGTCTTAACATCGTCTTCATTTATCTCAGCAGTTGTATCTAGTTCTCTTTCTTCAGCAGTTCCCACTACTTGAAATGTCTCTTGACCACCCATATTTATCTTACTAACCTGAGGATCAACAACCACAATCTCTTTTTCTGCTGTTCTGATAATAACTTCAGTAGCGTCTATCTCCTGCTGTTGTATGCCCATCTTTTTCATCATCATTTTTGCCTGACGGCTATTCATACCTGGAAACATAATCATCACCAAAAATAAGAAAGAATTAGTAATATTTAAATATATTGATAATAGAAAAGGGGTATGAATTTCAAAAAAAAGATATTGATAGAAAATTCTATTAGGTATCTCTTAATATTCCTTGTAATAGCACTATTCTGGAATCGTATTAACTTTGGATTAATCTCTATATCTGATTCAGGCAATCTAGAAGCTATTGCAGTTGTAATGGGAATTATCTCATTATGCGCCTTAACTGGTTATTTCGCTTTTAGCTATGCAACTGTTGGAAAAGGCAATTTACATAGATTTTTTGGATATTTATCTGCCTCATTTCTAACAATTCCTTTAATATTAACTTGGGTGGTATTGTACTTCATAGCGAGTATTTGGATTCCTGAAATGAAATTCTTGTGGGGAATTATTCTTGGAACATTATACTTAGGCACATTGATATTTGATTGGCTTGATTTATTAAGAATTGGAAAAGACATAGCTGCAACAAGCTTTTTTGAAAAAGGTAATATGTCACCAAAAGATGAGTTCTCAACAATGATTAATCTTCTAAAAGAAGGCCAAAGATTAGAACATACTTATATCATAATAGGAAAGGCACTAATTGAATTAGGAAAAGAGAAAAATGACTCAAAAATAATATTTACAGGTAAATGGGTTATTAATAACCCGAAAAAAGGTCAACACGCCACAGACAAAAAAATAGCAGAAACCTTTGAAAGATATGCAAAAAAAGATAGAAAAATTAAACACATAATCAATGATCTTAAAAAAGGTCAAGAACAAAACATAGCCGATAGCCTAATAGCGAATCTTTTAGAATTAGTAATAAAAAAGAAATAATCAAATGTTACATTCTTCAAAGTGTTTTACAGGAACAATCCAAATCAGAAAGAAACTTTAAATTATTTGTACAATTATATTTTCTTAGCGCAGCAATGATTCCTGAATTGCATAATTTACAATTTGAAGCTACTAATCCATCAGATAGAGACTCGTCATTAAGAGCAACAGAAATAGACCCAAGATAATTAATTTTCTTAATTATCTCAATGATACTCCACAGTTTTAATAGTTTATAATTCCCTTTTTTATATTCTATTTCAGCAATACTGCCTTTGGGAACAAAAAAAGGTTGAAGAGCAACTCTTGTTCTCACATTGTGCTTTGCACCGAGAGTAAAAGAATACTTCGCTGTATGGATAGCATCTTTAATTGCTTCATGTTCTTTTACCCCAGGTGGCTTTACAAGGACATAAGACAATAAACCAACATTATATTTCTCCAAAATTTTAATTTTTTTCTCGACATCGCCCAATGAATATCCTTTATTAAGCAAAACCGTTCTAATAGTTTCATTTGCTGATTCAATTCCTATACCAATTTCCAAAGTTTTTCCTTTTAATAAACTAACAGCTTCTTTTATTTTTTCTTCTGTTATGAATTCTGGTCTTGATTCAAGCATTATACTTTTTATTGATTCTATATTAGAAAGTCGCTTTAAAGAATATACAAAAAAATCTTGAGAAATCTCTTTATCATCCAAAAAAGAACCTAATGTAAGCAAGTCCACATGGTCAAAATGTTTTTTTGAATATTTTATTAAAATTTTATCAAATTGATTTTTTAGATTACTGGACTTTATTTCTTTATCCGCATTATTTAAAAAACCACAATGTTTACAACCCCCTTTCTTTAATGCATATGAACAACCTGATGTCTTTAGCACCACCATCAACCTTTTGATGGGTTTACCACCTATACAGATATAATTAATCTCAGATACAATTGGATTATTTAACGTATAATGTTTTTCTACCATATAGGTAGGACTTGATTAACCAATATAAATCTCTGTAGTAATACTATATTACGAAATATTTAAAAAGAATAAAGAATTTGATATCGATATGGTGATAGATACACTACAAAAACTAAGTATGACAAATAATGAAATTAAGATATATATAACTCTTTTAAACCTTGGTGAATCGTCAGTCAACGATATAGGTAGCAAATCTGGTTTGCACAGACAAGTTTGCTATGATGCTTTAGATAGGTTGTTAGAAAAAGGGTTTGTTTCTTACGTTACAAAAAACAACAAAAAGTTCTTCAATGCATTGAATCCTGATAAAATTATTGATTACTTAGAAGAAGAAAAATATGAAATAGATAAAAGAAAAAAAGAGGTAACTAAAATATTACCTAAGCTTAAAGATATGTTCAATTACGAAGCATCTGAAACAAATGTTGAAGTTATCAAAGGTTCAAAAGTCTTAAGAACAATTTTAAATGATGTAATACTTACATTAAAGGGAACAAATAATGAAATCTATATTATTGGAGTTGATGAAACTCAATTTTTTGAATTTGACGAAATTACATTTCAACAATATATAATTAAGCTAAAAAAGTACAAAATCAGGGAAAAATTGCTAACTAAAGAAAGTGCAACAAAATTTCTTTCAGGAACTCAGTCGGAATATAGAATGGTACCAGACAACTTATTCAACCCAAATCCCACCCACATCTATGGAGATAAAGTAGCAATAATAATATGGGGAAAACCAACATATGGAATAATAATAAAAAACAAACAAGTAGCAGATGCTAATAGAAAATATTTCCAGATGTTATGGAAAATAGCGAAAAAAAAGAGGTAATTAACTTAATCCTAACAAACTATTTCCAAAGTTATACAGAATAATCATTATTACGATTACAATTATACATAATGTAACAATATGTCCTGGTTTAAACTCAATCTTTGATTTATACTCATCAAAATATCTGACAAGTCCACCCATTCCGGATGGCATCTGCATTTTTTGTTGACTCATTATTGATCACCTATTAAATTAAAAGAGTAGGGTTAGATAAGCCACCTTCTGTCAAAGCCAAAATGGTCATTTTCAGCCATCGATGCTTTGTCTTAGCATTCAACTTAGCGTCCAAAATGGACTTGCACAAGCCAGGGCTGTTCGTCTCATCCTTCCCTTATAGAACGTCTGTTGGTTATCTCGAACCTTGTCACCAAAGTCTTCTCAACATCATTCTCCTATAAGGAGGTCTCGTTTCTGCAACGTTGCCACAGCTTACACCGTCTTGCTTTCACAAGTGACTACTCCACCTCAATTCAGGAATTTAACCTGAAATCAAAGGTTTCAGTGGGTGGACTTTCCTCAATATTACCTAAGTAACATCGTTAGCTAAGTACTAACCCTACATGTATAGTGGAGTATATAGTGCTTTTTAAGCTTTATGGTTAAAACGAAGAGAAAAATAAAAACAAAATAATATACATTTTTAAAGTGAATATTAATCTTCTCCAATATGGCATTAATGGACTATCAACAAAAAGATATCTTACAACATAGTAGTTGGCAAGAAGGTATCAAAAAAGCTTTAGTTTATACAGCAGTATCGCCAGAAAGAAGACTTGTAGTAGTAAAAGAATTTGATAGGGAACATAAAAGAGTCTTTAATTATGATATTTTATATGCTATATCTCATCCAAACATGCCACATTTAATAGATCATAATACTGAAGAGACTGTTGGTTATCAAGTTCTAGAACATAAATTAGGAGAAAGTTCCTTAATAGCAACAAGCCAAATGAGTGATAGGGAAAAAATTGAAACTATGCTACAACTACTAAACTTGGCTGCTTACTTTCATGAGTACCATTTAATACATGGAGATATGAAACCTAGAGATTTTATTATTCATGAAAAAACAGGTAAACTAATTGATCTTGAAACAGTAAGACCTGCAGGGTCAACTCTAAGATATATGAACAAAAACTATTGTGCACCCGAACAAATAGATCCAGAATCACAAATAACAGAAGAAACAGATGTATTTAGTCTAGCAAAAATAATTTTTAACCTAATCTTGGGTGTTAGGGAAAACGAAGCTCCTTTAGGATTAGGACACATTGATTCATTGGGTGAAAGAGCAAATACTGCTTTATTAACTAAAGATGTCCTCTCTGTCCTAAAAAGAGGTATGAATTTTAATCCGAGAAATCGTTACTGCAATGCTATGGAATTACGAGAAGCAATTAGTGAAGCATTTGATAAAATAACTATATGAAATAAAGAAAAAAATATTTATCTCTTACTCTTAGCTTTTCTAGCTACAACTTCTTTAGTAGGAGGATTTCTATTAAATCTTACAAATCTGTCAATCTTTTGTTCATCTTCCTGTTTATTTTTCTGCTGTTCATCAGTCAGATCAGGAGCAGTAAGATCTACTGTAGTATCTTTTTCCTTATGAAACTTAGCATATTTTTCCTTTTTAGGATTAACTTTTTTTGTCTTGTTTTTGTTTTTCTTCTTACCCATAATGAATCACTATTCTTGGGGATTTATGCCCCTTTATAAATTTTTCTCAATACAATGAGATAAAGCTTTTGCTTTCCAGAATATACTTCTCTTTCTGAATCCAATTCAAACTTATGCTTTATAGCAGATTTAACTAACTCTTCTTTCTTCCGAGATATAATTACGACCTTTCCATCAGAACTCAAGATGTATTCTGCTTGATAAAATAACTCATCATAAACCTTTAAAACTGGCTTGATATCAATATTCTTAGACAGTTCTGGTGGATGAGTAACTATTGCTTTGACTGATCCCTCTTTAAATTTGGTTTCTAACCAATCTACTGTATTCTTAGAAAAATTAATCAATTTATTTATTCCTGCAATCTTAGCATTTTTTTTAGAATTATTAACATTTATCCATAAACTATCATAACCATATACATTCAGCTTATCGTCTTTTATATTTGAATCAATAACATCAAAGTCAAATTCCATAAATTTCAAAAAAAGAAATTTATCTTTGCCATAAAAATTAACTGGAAAACCTGAAGAATAAAGCCCAGCTTCGATAGGTATTGTTCCTGCTCTAGAAAAAGGGTCAATTAATTCTTTTCCGCCCAAAATAACCATAGAAAAAGCAAGTGTTGCTCTTAATGATTCTCTATTAGAAAATATCCTATATTCTCTTTTATGTAAATCTCCAGAAAAATCTACACCAATATAACAACTATCTTTAACAACATAGGAGAAAAAAACAACATCAGGATCATTTAGATCTACTTTTTTATTAAATTTCTCAAAGATCTTCTCTCCAAATGCTTCATTTACATTTTGCGAACTAAATTTGTTATCTATAACAATAGAATCTGCCTTAAATGTTCCTTTATCAAAAAAACAATCATCAACAATCTTATCAACTTTAATATCGTCTAACTCAGAAATATTAAAATTATCTATCAGCAACAATACCCTTTCAGCAGACTGTGATTTATAACATAAAAAACAAAGTTTAGAATAATCATCAACGTCAAACTTAACTCCTCCACTAACAACAGTTCCATCTATTCCTATCAATTCTTTTATCTCTTTAAGACAAAGATCCTCTACACCTATTGGAGTTATAACAAATCCTTTCATATGACACACCAAAATTGAAGAAATATTAAAAATCTATTGTTCTATATCATCATTGCCGTTTTCTTCTTTAACGATCTTAGCAGCTGCTGTAAGATTATCTCCATCAGATAACTTCATTACTCTCACACCCTGAGTATTTCTGCCAATAACTGATATTCCTGAAGCATTTGTCCTTATCACTATTCCATTCTTACTCATGAACATAAGATCATCATTATCATAAACAGATTTGATAGTAACAACTGAACCATTTCTTTCTGAACAGATTATATTCCTTACCCCAACCCCACCACGATTAGTTAATCTATAATCTGAAACCTTTGTTCTTTTGCCATATCCATTTTCTGTAGCTGTAAATAAGGTTTTATCATCCTCTGCTACAACCATGCCTATAACTTCATCATCTCCACGTAAAGAAATACCTCGAACACCTGTAGCATTTCTTCCCATCGATCTTACTTTGGTTTCATCAAACCTTAAAGCAGAACCATTCTTTGTAGCTAATATTATCTGTTTCTTTCCATCAGTTAACTCAACATTGATCAATTCATCACCTTCTTTAAGATTAACTGCAAGGATTCCTCCCTTCCTAGGATTACTAAAGTTTTGTAGATTAACTCTTTTAATTATTCCACTTCTAGTAGCCATAACAAGTTCATGTTCATCATTAAATTCCTTGATAGGAACAAATGCGTTTATTTTCTCTCCTTCATCTAATCTAAGTAAGTTAACAATCGCCTTTCCTCTTGCTTGTCTGCTTCCTTCTGGAATATAATATACCTTAAGCCAATATATTTTACCTTTATTAGTAAAGAATAATAAATATGAATGGGTGTTGGCAACAAACAGGTCTTCTATAAAATCCTCTTCTTTTGTTCCTGCAGCAATAACACCTTTTCCGCCTCTTCTTTGTTCTTTATATGTATCAACAGGAATCCTCTTGATATATCCTGAATGTGAGATAGTAACTACCATATCTGCTGGTTTGATCAAGTCTTCCATATTTAAGTCAGTTGTTTCTACTTCTATAATTTGACTTCTTCTAGAATCACCATACTTATCTTTCAATTCAAGTAATTCTGTTTTGATGATATCTAAAATCTTCTGTTCAGAAGCAAGAATCTCTTTGAGCTCTGCTATAAGCTTCAAAAGTCCGTCTCTTTCATTCTTGATTTTCTCCTGCTCTAAAGAAGTTAATCTTTGTAATTTCATATCTAAGATCGCTTGTGCCTGAATCTTATCAAGACTATAATTACTAATTAATGCTTCAGAAGCTTCGGCAGTAGAATTGCTTTGCTTGATCAATTTGATAACTTCATCAATATTATCTAAAGCAATTATCAAACCAGATAAGATATGTGCTTTTTCTTCTGCTTTTTTTAAATCATATTTTGTTCTATTAGTGATAATCTCTTTTCTAAAATTAATATAATTTTGTATCATCTGTTTTAGATTAAGTATATGTGGCTCTCCATCAACTAATGCAAGCATTATAATACCAAAACTTGACTGCATTCTTGTGTGTTTATATAATTGGTTCAAAAGAACATCTTTGTTAGCATCCTTCTTTAGTTCTATAACAACCCTCATTCCTTCTCTATCTGATTCATCCCTTATATCTCCAATACCCATAACTTTCTTATCCTTAACAAGATTAGCAATTTCTTTTATCATCTCTGCTTTATTGACCATATAAGGAATCTCTCTAATAATCAACTTTTGCTTTTCTTTTTTCTCTTCAACTTCTGTTTTGGCCCTTATAGTTACTATCCCTCTTCCTGTTGTATATGCATTAATAACTCCATTAGTTCCGCATATATGTCCACCAGTTGGAAAATCTGGAGCCTTAACATACTGCATCAGTTCAGTGATACCTATATCAGGATTATCTATCTGTGCAATTGTTCCATCTACAACTTCAGCCATATTATGTGGTGGGATGTTAGTGGCCATACCTACTGCTATACCACTACTTCCATTAACTAATAAATTAGGAATCTTGGAAGGTAAAACACTTGGTTCTTTTAAACTACCATCAAAATTATCAGTAAACTTAACAGTGTCTTTATCGATATCTTGTAATATTTCTTCTGAAACTTTTTTTAACCTACACTCAGTATACCTCATAGCTGCAGCACTATCTCCATCAATACTTCCCCAATTACCTTGACCATCAACCAAAGGGTATCTCAATGAAAAGTCCTGTGTCATCCTTACAATACTGTCATATACTGCAGAATCTCCATGAGGATGATATTTTCCTAAAACTTCTCCAACAACCCTTGCAGATTTCTTAAAGGGCTTATTGTGAAACATACTCATATCATTCATAGCAAAAAGAATTCTTCTATGAACCGGCTTTAAACCATCTCTAACATCAGGTAAAGCTCTACCTACAATAACACTCATAGCATAATCTACATAGCTCTGCTTCATCTCATCTTCTATTT
>CAYUUQ010000012.1:0-18359 GCA_964447875.1 uncultured Methanosarcinales archaeon
AAACTTCTGTTTATACATTAAGAAATGGGAGAGTAGATAACATAGTATCAAAACAACTGCATCCTGTTGTTATTGCCCAATTCTATAATATAATTAATTTTTTCAACAAAGATTTTACATTACTAAGAGAAGCGTATCTAATACCTGTTATATTAATAGCATTAGCAATCATACCTACCTTTTTTATAGCAAAAAGATTTAGCGGAAATATTGGAGGATTATTTGCAGGTATGATCGTAGCGATAAATGCTGCATTATTAGGAAGAACCCCTGCAGGATTCTCAGATACTGATGCATATAATATAACATTACCATTATACATAGTGTGGCTTTTCTTAGAGGCATTTGAAACTAACGACCTAAAGAAAAAAATAGCCCTAACAACAGGCGCAGGATTTGTAACTGGTCTATTCGCATGGGTATGGTCTAATGGGTGGTCATATATATTCAACTTTGTATTAGGAACAATTGCGATATATATTGGTTATTTAATCATAACAAATATTGTTGACCTTAAGAAAAACATTGGTAAAACAATAAATAACACTCAAATAAAAGGAACATTAATATCATTGATTACCTATCTTGCAGCAAGCAGTATCTTTGTATCCATCTTCAAAGGAAGTAGATATTTTATTGCTGGTTTTACAAGATTAATCAAATTTATAACACTAAAAGAAGTTGGCGTTAAAAGTCTTTGGCCGAATGTTCTTACAACAGTAGCTGAGTTTAATGCTACAGAATTACCTGCCATAATAAGCCAGATGGGTGGAACTTTCATGTTCTGGTTAAGTCTTATAGGAATTACACTACTCTTATTCAATAGAAAGAAAATAAATCCTATCAACATTACTTATTTGATAGGGTCTGCTGTTTATTATATCTTTATGATAATGATGAAAAATAATTTGAATAATCCAATAATTTTCATAATTGTAGCAGGCATACCTATTATTGTTGGGTTATTGAAAGTATTATACCTAAAAGAATGGGAAGATATTGATATAAAACTATCAATATTACTAACATTATGGTTCTTAGGTACTGCTTTTGCCTTCACTAGAGGATTAAGATTCGCTATATTGATGGTTCCTGCATTTGCATTAGCATTTGGTATTGCAGTAGGTATCATTTACAGGTACCTAACAGAAATAGCAATAAAAGAACTACATATTGGTAAATGGGTATCAAAGATAGTAATTATACTAGTATTGTCTTTACTTCTTTGGTCTCCTATAAAAGACGCAAAAGCAACAGCTTTGAGTGAAATTCCAAGCATGACAGACTCATGGTATGAAAGTTTAACAGCGATAAAAGATAACTCAGATGATGGAATAATAACATCATGGTGGGACTTTGGCCATTGGTTTGTAACTGTAGCTGAAAGAAGAGTTACATTTGATGGAGCAGATCAAGGTAGAAGGATTCATTGGGTAGGTAAAAGCCTATTGACTGATAATGAAGATTCAAATATAGGTATCCTAAGGCTGCTTAATTGTGGTCAAGAAGAAGCACCTGATGTATTAGATGAATATACCCAAGACACTGCTAGAACAATGGACATAATAGATGAAATAATAATTTTAGAGAGAGAAGATGCAAAAGAGATTCTAATAAAAGAAGGTTTAGAATTAGAAGAAGCAGAAGAAGTTTTAGAGATGACTCATTGTGAAGACTTAATCAAACAATATTATATAACTTCAGAAGATATGATAGGAAAAGCTGCAGTATGGGGTCATTTTGGTTCATGGGATTTTCATAAAGCTAAGATGTGGAGAACTGTAAGGGGAAAAACATATGATGAAGGAACAAAGATATTAGAAGAAGAATTCAATCTAACAGCTGAAAAAGCAGATCAATTATTCTATGAAATCCAAGATACAAAAGCAGATCGATGGATCGCTCCATGGCCAGGATATAGGTCAGACATACAAGGATGTAGAGAAAGTGGAGAAATATTAGAGTGTAATAATGGTGCTATAATAAACTTAACAACAATGGAAGCACATTTCAACACTGCAGAAGGTATAAGAAAACCAACATCTTTAGTCTACCCTACATTAGTAGACATAGAAGAAAAGATGTATAGAGAAAACACAGTGGCTGTCTCTGTGATATTGATGAAAGATGGGAACTCATACACTTCAATACTATCTGATCCTGCACTTGCAAAGAGTATGTTTACAAGATTATTCTTTTATAATGGTCTTGGATTAGAACATTATACTCTATTAAGTGATAGAACAACAATAAATAATCAAAGAATACAGGTTTGGGTTGTAGATTGGGAAGCACATGAGCCTATAACAAATGATAAAGCAAAAACAGGAAGTAGTATAAAACTAAACTATATAGGCTGGCTTGACGATGAAACAGTATTTGACTCATCTATAATTGGATGGCAAGATAAAGGAATCAATAAAAACAGCCAACTAAGTGATACCTATGAATATAATCCATTAAGCTTTCAAGTAGGTTCAGGCCAGGTAATACCTGGATTTGATAATGCTGTGATAGGTATGAAAATAAATGAAGAAAAAACATTTGAAATACCTCCTGAGGAAGCATATGGTACTGATCCAAGTGCTCATCAGCTAGGTAATCAAACACTAAACTTCAAGATAAAGGTAGTTGATATATCCTAAAATGGACTCAGTATGGATAATAATCCCTGCAAGAAATGAAGAAAAGCATATTTCTAAAGTAATAATAGATATAAAAAAATCATATAAAAATATTGTAGTAGTTGATGATGGTAGCGACGATAATACCTCAAAGATAGCTAAAAAACATAAAGCAATTGTTATCAAACATATAATTAATCTTGGAAAAGGTGCTGCATTAAAAACAGGATGTGATTATGCCATAAAAAATAAAGCTAAATTCATAGTTGTAATAGATGCAGATGGTCAACATGATCCTAAGGATATAAAAAGACTATTGGAAAAATTAAAAGATAGAGATATTGTCTTTAGTTATAGAAAATTAAACAAAAATATGCCGCCTATATTGAGATTAGGCAACTCCCAGATAAACAATGTAACAAAAATATTATATAATATGAAACTACAAGATACTCAATGTGGATTTAGAGCATTCACTTCAAAAGCATATAAGAAAATAAGGTGGAACTCAAGAGATTATAGCATGGAGTCAGAAATGATAGCTAATGCAGGAAAGCATAATCTTAAATATACTGAGATCCCAATAAAAACAATATATAATGATAAATACAAAGGAACTACTGTCTTTAATGGTATAAAGATAGTTTTTGATATGATCATGTGGAAATTAAAAGGGTAGGGTGATAAAATGTTACTTGGAATTCAAATTGTAGGAGTATTGTTTGGATTGATTATGTTATATACCACTTTTTTACATGGTAAAAGAAAAGAATTTACCTCAAAAGAAGGATTGTTCTGGATAATAGCCTGGATTGCTTTCTCGCTTCTAGTGATATTTCCTAATGCACTAGATTTTATATCAAAAGACATCCTAAACATTGGTAGAACTCTTGATTTCTTGATAATAATTGGATTTGGATTTCTTGTAGGAATAAGCTTCCATAATTACCTTATTGTAAGAAAGACTGAAAATAAAGTTGAAAAACTGGTAAGAAAGATAGCTCTTGAAAAGAA
This sequence comes from uncultured Methanosarcinales archaeon, assembly GCA_964447875.1. Lineage (GTDB taxonomy): Archaea > Nanobdellota > Nanobdellia > Woesearchaeales > DATDXC01 > CAYUUQ01. The sequence continues at coordinate 3,639 of CAYUUQ010000012.1, forward strand.
GAAAAAATGAATATATTATTTGTTCTTGAAAACTATTTTCCACATATAGGTGGAGTAGAAGTTGTTTTCAAAAATCTTGCAGAAGGATTAGCTAAACAAGGTAATGAAATAACTATAATAACTCATCAACTTAAAGGAACTAAAAAATATGAGAAAATAAACAATGTAACAATCCACAGAATACCTTGCTTTCATAGTAGATATTGGTTCTCATTCTTATCTATCCCATTAACAATAAAGTTATCAAAAAAAGCAGATATTATCCACACAACAACATATAATGCTGCGGTTCCGGCAAGGTTTGCATCAATTATAACAAAAACTCCTGCGATAATAACTGTCCATGAAGTTTTAGGAAAGATGTGGCAGGAATTTGGCAACATGTCTTTATTATCTGCAAAAATTCATCAGTTTCTTGAAAACATTATAATGAAACTTAATTTCAATCACTTTATATCTGTATCTAAATCAACAGAAAGTAGAGTTCTTAAAAAGATCAAGAAATCAAAATCTTCTGTTGTCTATAATGGGGTAGACTATGAATTTTTTGATCCTAAAAAATATGATGGAGATAAAATAAGAAAAAAACTGAATCTAAATAATAACTATATCTATATGTTTTATGGTAGACCAGGAATAAGTAAAGGCCTTGAATACTTACTTAAAGCAGTTCCAAAGATATCAAAAACATTACCAAACGCAAAACTTTTAGCAATTGTCAGTAAAGATAAAGCATACAAAAAAAGATATGATCTTATGTTAAATCTAATAAAAGAATTAAAAATAGAAGAGAACATAATACTACATGACCCAGTAGCATTTAAAGAAGTTCCGAACTACATAAAAGCTTCTGACTGTGTTGTTATCCCTAGTTTAAGCGAAGGATTTGGTTTTACAGCTGCAGAATCATGTGCGATGGGTAAACCAATTGTAGCATCTAATACAACATCTTTACCTGAAGTGGTATCATGCCAATATATTCTTGTAAAACCAAAAAACCCTGAAGAAATAGCTAATGCAGTAATAAATATAAGAAACAATAAAGTATGTAAAACAGATAAAAAGATATTCAGGTGGTCTGACACAATTGATGGATATTTGAAGATATATAAACAAATAAAAAATAAGGAAAATTAACAAATTCAACATCTAATTCTAAAAATTAAAAACATTTATATAACCTCAACCAACAATATACAGCATGAAACTATTATTTGTAACTGAGTATTTTCCACCTAAAATAATGGGTGGTGGAGAGATTAACCTATATTTACTAGCTAAAAAGCTAGCTAAAAAAGACATAAAAGTACATGTTCTTACATCTTATTTCAAAGGATTGAAAAAATATGAAAAAAAAGATGATATAAATATACATAGAAGGCTAAAAACAGCTACTTCCCCATCAGGTATAATAAACAACCTAAAAAGAAGCCTAATCTTTCCAAATTCTACAAAAAATAATTTAAAAATAATAATAAAACAAATTAACCCAAATATTATCCATTTTATCGGAACAGCAATAATAGCTTCAGACGTAGCAAAAAAACTAAACAAAAAATGTTTTGCAACAATAGAATCTTATCCTACTTTATGTCCAAAAGGAGACTTATTATACAAAGGAAAAAATATATGCAACAAGAAATGTACATTCTCAACTTTTGTAAGCTGTTTCTTAAAATCAAATGAAGTTGGAAAAACAAAAAACTCAACCTTACTAAAATACAACCCAAAATTTTGGATCTATCTTCACCATTACTACAAAAAACTCAACTCAAGCTTAAAAAACTGTAATCTAATAGCTATAAGCGAGTTTATAAAAAATAGACTAAAAAAAGAAGGATACAAAAGTAAAGTCATACCAAATGTAATAGAACTAAATAAATTCTATAACAAAAAAATAAATAACAAAAAAACAAATATCCTCTATGTTGGATCTCTGACAAAATATAAAGGCCCTCAAATATTACTAGAGGCATCAAAAGATCTTGATTGCCATATAGATATTTATGGAGAAGGTCCAATGAAAAAAGAACTGGAGAAAATAATAAACAAAAATAGACTTGATGCTATCATCAACAATAATATTCCATATGAGAAAATTCCTGAAGTATATTCAAAAACAGATATTGTAGTATTTCCATCGATATGGCCTGAACCTTTTGGACGTATATCAGTAGAAGCAATGGCTTCAGAAAAAACAATTGTGGCATCAAGAGTAGGTGCTATAAGTGAAACAGTAAAAGACAATGGATTCTTATTCGAACCAGGAAACATAAAAGAACTAAACAATATACTAAAAAAACTAATGAATAACAAAAAACTAAGGAATAACATAGCTAAAAAAGGAAAAATATATGTAAAAAAATATTCAGCAAAAAAAACAATAAAAGACCTTATAAAATATTACAAGAAAAAATGAAAATTGCAATAATAGGTACATTTCTTGGCCAAAAAACATCTGGAGCTGAAATTAGTGCATTACATTTAGCTAAAAATCTAAAAAATAAACATAATTCATTCATAATAACGACAAAAATAACAAAAAATATGCCGTGTAAAGCATATAGTATACCTATAACAAACATTATTCCAAATATAATCCTCTTAATTGGACATCCTATTGTTGATAAGCTATTTGAAACTGAAATCTCAAGAATATTAAAAAAAGAAAAACCAGACATAGTTCATATTCAAGATCCTGCAATGCTTGTATCATCAATTAATGCAGCCAAAAAACTAAATATTCCTAGTATAACCACAGTAAGAGATTATAGATTTGTAAGTAACTTAACATTCTGCTTATCAGGGAAAAAAATAAATTTTAACTATACTAAAAAAGATTACAAAAAAGGCTTAAAACAGGCATTAAAAGAATCTTATAACTTGCCATTTTTAACCAATATATTAATGCCTTACTTCTTCAATCAAAATAATCGCTTAAGATCTTATTTCAAAAAACTTGATCATTACATAACAGTATCTAATTTTGTAAAAGATCAGCTAGTAAAAGAAGGCATAAAAAAAGACAAAATAACTACGATAAAAGTTCAAAAAGAAGATTGGAAACCAAAAGAAAGATCTTCAAAACAAATAACAATATTTACTGCAGGTGGCCTTAAAAAAACAAAAGGTTTTGATTTCCTCATAAGATCTATAAAAAGAGTAGCAAAAAAGATTCCAGATGTAAAACTTAGGATTGCTGGAGATGGTTCAGATAGAAATTATCTTGAAAATCTGATAAATAAACTCAAATTGAAAAAAAATATCGCATTATTAGGAAATATAAGCCATGAAAAAATAAAAAATGAATACAAAAATGCATTATTCAGCATATCACCTTCATTGTGGCCAGAACCACTAACTAGGATAATATTTGAATCATTCTCTATGAAAAGAACAATGATTGCTACAGATGTTGGTGGCACTTCAGAACTTGTAAAAAATATGAAAACAGGACTACTAGTAAAACCAAACAACGAAAAACACCTTGCAGATACAATAATAAAACTTATAAAGAATCCTAAACTTAGGAAAACATTAGAGAATAATGCATATTTATTGATAAATAAAGAATGTAATAATAAGATAAACTATGAAAAACATATAAAGATATATGCTAAACTAAAAAATGAAAAAACTTAATTTTGGTTGTGGTAGGATAATAAAGAAAGGATGGACTAACGTAGACCTTCAAAAAGGAAAAAGCATAGATAAATCATTCGATTTCAACAAATTTCCATATCCATTAAAATCAAACAAATTTGACTATATCCTTGTTGATAATGTATTAGAACACCTAGATGATCCTGTGAGGGTATTAGATGAACTAAGTAGAATAAGTAAAAAAAATGCAAATATTCTGATCAAAGTACCATACTATAATTGCAAAGGTGCTTATAATGACATAACACACAAACATTTCTTTAATGAAACTACATTTGATAATATGTTAAATCCTGAATCACATTATGGTTATAAAGAAAAAAGAGAAAAAACTCAAAATAGAAAAAATCACATTGATACCTACTAGACTAGGAATAATATTTCCAAGATTCATAAGAAAATATGTCAGTTATGTTCTTGGCGAGATATATAAAGAAATTGATATCTTACTTAAAGTGAAAAAGTAAGATTTATAAAAATCATGATATGATGGGATAACAATGAAGAAAACAACTAAAAAAAATATAAAAAATATGGATATATTTGATATAGTTGGTGCAGTATTTAGACTTACGTATAATAAGATAAAATATCCATTATATAAATTAAGATTTAGAAAAATTGGTGCAGGATGCTTCATAGGAAGAAAAACTATACTTGAACACTCCAGAAAAATTGAACTGGGAAATAAAGTAATCATCGAAGATTATAGTAACTTGTGTGCCAATACTTCCGAAGGTAAAATAAAATTAGGAAATAATGTAATGGTGTTTAAAAATTCGGTAATAAAATGCGGTGGAAAAGGAAGTATAGAGATAGGAGATAATAGCACAATAAACCCATTTTGCATTCTTGAAGGATATGGTGGCCTAAAAATAGGGAAAGGTGTCAGAATAGCATCTGGCACTAAAATAATAGCTACAAATCATGATTTCTCAGATATAAAGGTACCTATTTTTGAACAGGGATTTACAAGTAAAGGTATAATAATCGAAGATGATGTATGGATTGGATCAAATGTGTGTATTTTAGATGGAACAAAAATATCAAAAGGAAGTATAGTAGCTGCAGGAGCAGTAGTTACAAAAGATGTTCAACCACATAGCATAGTCGCAGGTGTACCTGCAAAATTGTTAAAAAAAAGAAAATGATTTTCTCTATAGAAATTAACCTAAAAGATAGAGTAGAAGAGGCCTCAATAAAGATAACAAAAAAAATCTTTGAATTCTTAAAGAAAAATAAGATATCTGTTAAACTAAACTTAAAGAAATATGATATCTTAAACATTCATTCTTCGGGTTACCTAAACCTTTTGGGAGCAAAAAACCCACTAATCTATTCATACTATGCTATGCCCTCTGCAAGATATTATGCATTTTTTAAATCAATGATCGAATATCTTGTTTTCTTTCGCGATAAAAAAGAAGACCATAGGTCATTTCCAAGAAGATTACTATACTTTTTTGTAGGATCTTTATCTTACTTTATCCCATTAAAGATAAAACAAAAAATTTTTGGAAAAGCTAATACTCTGATCTTAGCACTAGACTGTGCAAAAAAACAATTAAGTATAGATGCAAAAGTTATAAAGATAGGTATCGATACCAATTATTTCAGAAAAACAAAGAATAAAAAAAATAAAAAGTTAAACATTGCTTATGTTGGCCACAATTCTCCTATAAAAGGACTAAAAGACGCTATAGATACTTTCTCACAGATAAAACACAATGTAGACATGAATATCTACCTAAGCGATTACTCTAAAAAAGTAAAGGAATATGCGTATAGAAAAGATAAAAGAATAAAAGTTCATGGAAGATCTAAAGATATCTTAAAAACATATAACAATATAGATATCCTAGTATTGCCATTCAGATCTGAAAATGCAGGAATTGTAGTACCTTTAGTATTGGTAGAAGCCATGGCGTGTGAAAAAGCCATAATAACAACTAGATTAAAAAATACGAAAGAAATCTGTAAAGATTCTGTTATGTATGTTCCGCCAATGTCAGTAAATAATATTAAAAAAGCCATAAATTATCTTATAGATAAACCAAACATAAGATCAGATTTGGGTATAAAGGCAAGAAATAGGATATTAAAAGATCATAATGAAAAAGACATGCTAGAATCATATCTAAGATTATACAAAGAAATAGATAATCAAAACAGAAAAATAAGCTGGAACTAAGATGACATACGAAAATATACCAAAAGAACTATATCGCATTATAAGAATATTTCAAAAAAATAGTCTAAACTATAATCTATTCAAATGTGAGCATATCTTTGAAGGGAAAAATTCTAATCTCGACATAATATTTAAGACAAACAAAGATTATCAAAAAGCAGCTAAGCTATTGAAAAAAGAAGGTTACTTATTATACATGTCTGAAAAAGTTGAAAAATACAAAAAGATGTATGTAAAAGTTGATAATAGTACATTATTCTCGATACATCTGCACAGAGAAGTTGCCTGGCATAACATAAAAGTAATGAGTAAAGAAAACATATTCAAAAATCAAAAAAGAATAGATAAAATTATCAACATACCGTCTAAAGAAGATAGCTTGATAATACATTGTGCCCATGTGATATATGAAAACTATGATATCGATAAAAATACAAAGAAGATACTATCTAAATTGATCAAAAACAATCTTAACTGGGATTATATTAAAAAGAGTGAGATAGATATTGGATACATAATAAACTGTATAAAGAATAATAAACAACCAAATACGCTTTCATTAATAATTAAAACAATAAAAAAACTTTTACTGACTCCAAAATCATGGATACCTGTAAAACTTAAAATATTAAGGGCAATAATTAGAACAATTTCGCCAATAAGAAAAGGATGCCTTATAGCATTAATAGGTGTCAATGGATCTGGAAAAACCACACTAGCCAGAAAAACACTAGAAAAATATAAATCAACAACAAAATTCTTCAATGGTCAATATGGATACTACTTTGGATGGGAGCCTTTCTCATTCTATGCTAAATTTATATCAAACTTACTAAAAAGAAGAAATAAGAAAATATTCAATGATATAAACTATAAGAAAAAACAAACCAAAAATAAATTCAGCATATTCAAAGAACTCATATTTGTGTATAATTATTTAGAATTTATCCAAAGATATCTCTTTAAGATTTATCCTAAATTAAGAAAAAACAAACTAGTTATAACAGATCGTTATTTTTATGATATGTATCCGCAGTACGAATATGCAAAAAAAAGTTTACTACTAAAATTTCTCTTTTTCATCTACCCAAAGCCAGATTTCCTATTCATCTTAAATGCCCCTGTTGAGATAGTACAAAACAGAGGAAAAGATACTAAAGTTTTTTCTAAAATAAAGAAATCCTCGAAAAGAGGATTAATAGACAAGATAATATTAAAAGAACAGATAAGAAAATACACAGAACTTAAAAAATCTGTAAATGGAACCATAATCAACACAAACCAGGACATAGACACCAATACAGATCAAATAATTCAAACAACATGGAAAAAATTAGTAAAATAAATAAGATAGAATCTTTGATAAATAATTGGAATGAAAGAAAGATAATAAACAATATGTCTTTCGATGACCTTTTTAATATAGAAGGTGTTCCATTATGGTGGTTTTACAGAAGACTAATTGTAAAACATGTATTGCCTAGATATATAAACACATACAACTATATAGAAAAAAATAAAAAAATAAAAAAAATAGATCAAATAAAATATTCTATACTGTCAAAAACATTGAGTAAGTTATTTCTTAGTATAGAAAAAAATAAGATTGGCCATATGAAGAAGAAAAAGACCTTCTCTAAGAATAAAAAAGCCATGTTCTTAAGTTACACACCACATTTATCAGATAATGGAAAAATATTCAGATTAGAAAAGATACTAAAAGAACTAAAAAAAGAAAAAAGCATTAAGGAACTGGTGCTGTTTGCAGACCCATTATCTAGAAGAACACAAAAAAAACTAAAAAATCTGGATAATATATATTCATATTATGACAAAAACATCGAGAAAAAAGCAAGATTAAGATCAGCAATACTTCATCAAAAATGGATATCCTTAGATGATAAAATAAAAAATAAACTACTAAAAAAAGATAATGTTTCGTTATATCAATACCTAAAATATGCATTAAATTTTTTCTTTTCTAAAGAATTCATCTACCTAACTATAATATATTATGAAATATTTAAAAAAGCAATAGATAAAGAGAATATAGAAGTAATAATCACCACAGGAACAAGCTCATTATTCGAAAAATGTGCTTTAGCTGCTGCAAAAAACAAGAAAATACCTACAGTATTCGTAAATCACGGCATAGGCAAAAAAAGCCTTTACCCAGATACCATATCCAAAACAAAATTAGCAGTTTTCAGTAACATATACAAAAAAAGACTTATTAAACTAGGCATTAAAGAAAATGACATAAAGATTGTTGGACCTGTAGTGTATGATCAAATATTTCCATATATCAAAAAGAAAAAGAAAAAAGAAAATAAAATATTCGTTGCAACAAGCCCATTTATAGAAACTGGAAAAGTATCTAAAAAAATATATTTTGAAAGATTAACAAATATATTAAAAGAAATAAAAAAGATAGATAATACAAAAATAAACATAAAACTGCATCCTAGAGAGATATATTACGAAGATTACAAAAACGAAATAAAAAAGAACAATCTAAAAGATATAAAAATATTCAAACCAAACATATCAAGAGATGAATTCTACAAACTAGTATCTGACTCAGATATATTCATAGGTTATGGGTCTAATTCTGCTTTAGAGGCTATGATAATCAATAGACCCGTAGTAACAATAGATATATTAGAAGATATATACAAAAGAACACCGTGGTTAAAAAACAGCAAAGCAACTCTTGAAATAGGCTATAATGGAAAGATAATAGATATAATAAAAAAAGCATTGAAAAACGAAAAATCATTTGAAATAGAGAGAAAGAAAACAGTAAAAGAACTATGTGGAAATATTGATGGAAAAGCATCTAAAAGAGTAGTTAGTTTAATTAAAGAACTTATAAAATAATAAAAGTCATAATATCTCTTCTTTCTTCAGTCTATCAGAAATAATCTTAGCAACAACCTTATTTCCAAACTTACTATAATGGCCACCATACTTATTATCATCTGAATAAAGTCTATCTAAATCCCTGCTATTAATAAAATGATCAGTAAGATCAATTGTGACCATCTTATTCCCAACAGATTTAACAAAATCATCATAAAATTTTCCTTTCTTTCTGATAAGTAAGATATCATCCTTTTGTGGCATAAATAAGAAAACTGGTTTAAACTTCATTTTTCTAGAGTAATTGACAAATTCTTCCAATATCCTCTCAAACAACCTAACAGCTTGTTTGTTCCCTTTAAACAATTTATACCTTAACCTAAGATTCACATCCATAATAACCTTCATAGGCAAAGGATACCCTCCTTGTGTTTCTTTCTTACCAAAAAGCTTATACCATGACACCAATAAAAGCAATGAAAAATTTCTTCCAGGATTTCTAAACAAAGTAATAAAATAAGGAAAAGTTATAATCTCTTTCTCAAACTTATTCTTGTAGAAATAATCCCACTTTCTCAATTTATCAATATACTTACTATATCTAAGAAACTTCTTCTCACTATCTATAATATTTTTAACTAGCTTTAACTCACCTTTATCCAAAACAAATCTTGGTTTGAATCCAAATGTATTTCCAAATTCATTATAATGTTTCCAAACAGATAATATTCTAACAATTGTAGAAGGTACAACACCCATTATAACAATTCTAGTCTTATTCTTCTTATAATCCCTCTTTAATCTCAACAATGCCTGATCTACACCATAGTTCCCAACACCAAGATTAAGTACATTTGATTTTGTAAGTTCAGATAACTGCCATTCCCATGTTTCATCATCATTAACTTGTCTAGCGAATGTAAAAGAATCCCCATAACAAGATATCTTCTTAGCTAATTTCTCATGTTTAGGGTTTTTTCTATGACCAAACTTATCTATATGATATCTAGTTTTACCCCACCTACCAACCTCATCCTTAGAACTGTTTGGTTTTCTTATCCAACCTAATTCCGAGTCAAAACCATGTTCCCAAAACTTCTTTAATCCTTCTTTATCTAGTTCAGGAATCCTATCCTTATGCGTTATTAACCACTGAAAATCTTTCCTAAGTGTTTCAACTAAAGCATATGACACTAATTCTAAAAACAACCAAACAACAAAAAATACAAAAGAAGCAATAAAAGAGTATCTTGCCAGACCAACACCTACTAATAAGAATAATAATGTATAAACTATATCTCTTTTTAACATATAAACAGATGTATCATAACTCTATTTAAATATTTTCATATAGTTAATAATAAAACAAACAAAAACAGATAAGGAAAGAAAGATTTATAAATTAGATAAAAGTTAATTATAATATGCAAATAAAGGAACCGATATTATATAGACAAAAATTCTTCCATCCTGAGAAAGTTATCTTAGTAGATGGTATAACCAGAACTGGAAAATCAATGCTTGGTCCGATAATGACCAGCTTTCAAGGTGTTGAGATAGAGCGAATGGAGATGATCCTTGAAAGAATATGCCAGTTATATTATTTCAACAAATTAAAAGAAGATGCTGCAATAGCTCTTCTAAGGCTTGAGATCCATATGAAAACCTATGAATCTATGATCTCAAGAAACACAAACTTCAGATTTACTGATCACTCAGGAGTATGGAGAAATGTAAAAACATTACGATATCTAAAAAGATTATTTATGAAGGAGGGAGATCTTGTTCTAGATAAGATAAAAAAAGAAAAGCCAATTTTTCAGGTACAACAACATGATGTTTTGGGTATGTCAAAAATATATTTCAAAGCATGGGGCGATCGATTAAGAATACTTGAAATGATACGTAATCCTATAGATCTTATAGAAGATCAATATAGAAGAGGCTATGGAAAAAGAGAAGGTCATGACCCAAGAGTTTTCTCACTAACAATAAAATACAAAAACAAAGTACTTCCAAGATTTGCTGTTGGATGGGAAGAAGAATATCTTTCATTATCAACTATGGATCGCGTTATAAGATTAATTGAAGCGAGAACAGATATGTGGAAAAAAGGATATAATGAATTAAGAAAAAAAGAACAAAAACAAGTAATATTCATACCATTTGAGAAATTTATAGTCAAACCAGAACCATATCTAAAAAGAATAGAAAAATCTGTAGGTAGAAAAAGAACAAGACTGACAAATAATGCATTAAAAAAACAGGGTGTTCCTAGAATTCTAGATACTAGCAAAAGAAAAAGAAATAAAGAAAAAATATTGAAACTAGCATCTGAGAAATACATCAAAAAATTAGAAAAACTTACAAAAGAATATGAAAAAGATGTAAAAAGCCTATAAAAATTTAGTTACAAATTCTTAAAATACTCTATATTCTTTATATCTTGTTGAAGATTAAGATCTTTCTTTGGGGTCTCCATTATAACAATAGGGTCATCAATACTTAAAATTTGTTTTTTGATAAAACTCAAATCAAAATCTCCCACCCCTAAATTAAGATGTTCATCAAACCCATTATTGACCTTACCATCAGATAAATGAAAAGAGAATGGTTTTAATTTTACAAAATCAGTAATAAATTCTTTATAATCTAATCCCAAAGTATATGCTGCTTTTACAGCATGTGCAAGATCTAAACATAGACCACAACCTCTGTCAAGAAATTGAGTTATCTGATCGACATCAGCACCAATACATTCCTTATCATTTATACCAATCTTAGGTAAATTCTCAACTAAAATATTCTTATAATCAATAGCATTCAAACACTTAAAAGCCTGTTGCATATTTCCTTGCCCTGGATGAACCACAACCTTAGTACCGCCCAATTCAATAGCAAATTTTTTTACTTCCTCAAATATCCTAATATTTGACTCATACAAACTTTCAATTGAAAGATTAAAATTATGGGAAATATGTGGTGCATGTATTATAATTGGAACTCCAATGCTCTTCAATTTATCTATACTTTTATCAAAAGTTCCTGGAACAGTATATACTTCAAGATAATCTATCTTATCTTTATTAAACAAACTAGAAATCTCATCAAATAAGTTTAAATTCTTAGACCATATTTTTATACCATATTTTATATTGGTCAACTTATGCACCCTCAAGATCATAGCTCATCAGAAACAACATCCATAATCTTATTTAGGATATCATCCATATCTAGTTCTTCAGAATCTATATTTAATACCAACTCAGTTTCATCTGATCTTTCATACTTAACATTAACTCCATTAAGATCCAGTATCCTCCCATCATTTGCTTTAGTATAAACTCCATGAGGATTTTTCTTCATACAAATATCAATAGACGTATTAACAAATACTTCTATAAAATCATCACTACCTATTAACCTACGTGCATAATCTCTATCCTTAAGATATGGTGAACCTATTGAAACAATCGTAATAAATCCTGCTTTTCTAAAGAAATTAGCAATCTCCGCTACTCGTCTACAATGCTCTGACTTAGATTTTGATGAAAAATCAAGATCATCACTCAAACCAAATCTTATGTTGCTTGTATCCAGATGTATAACTTGTTTTCCTTCATCAAATAATTTTCTTTCTAGATGATTAGCAATATCACTTTTTCCACAACCTACAAATCCAGTTAACCAGATAACTTTAGATTTGTGTTTGTTATATTTATTCCTCTCTTCTAAGCTAACAAGACTTTCATTTGGACTTATTGAAATACTTTTTACATCTCTTTCTCTTGACTCCAATTCTTTAGATGCTTCAGTTATGATTCCTCCGCCGGCAACATTCAAATTATCAACAATAACAAATCTACCCATTGGAGAAATATCACTAAACAAATCATAAACTATGTGGTTTTTAGTTTTTATTATAACATTAGCAACTTCATTCTTCTTTATATTACCATTTACCCTTTCAATATGTTCAAGAGTAGAAGAATCTATTATAAAATTAATAGAAAAAATCTCACACTCAATATCTTGTGTAGTTAACTTAAGAAGATACTTCTTACCCACTTTTAAATCATCATTTCCCATCCAAAAAATATTTGCAGATAGATAAGAACTAACAAAAGGTTGGTCTTCTTGCTTGACAATAACCTGCCCCCTTTTATTAAATAAATCGTCCTTTATTGTTATAGCAGCTGCCTCTCCTGCACTAAATCCGGCCTTACCTTTCTCAGGCCATACTTCTATTGAACTTACAACTGATTGTATATTATCTGGAAGTATAGTTATTGTATCTCCTTTTTTTATCTCACCAGACTCAAGATTGCCTGCTATAATACGTCGATCATCAAATTTGTAAACATCCTGAATAGGCATCCTAAGCGGCTTATCAATCAAATTAGATACAACCTTAAATTGATCTATAGCGCCCAATAAAGTATCTCCCGAATACCATGAGAGTTTCTCAGACTTCTTAGCAATATTATCTCCTAATTTAGCAGAAACAGGTATAAACAGTTGAGGAGTAAGTTTTAATTCACCTAAAAAATCTAATAAATTAGATTTAACATCCTCATATCTCTCTTGTGAATAATCAACTAAATCCATCTTGTTCATTATAACATAAAATTGTTTTATACCTAATAAAGAGAGTATATAACCATGGCGTTTAGTCTGTTCCTCAACACCCTCTTCAACATCAACAACAAGTAAAGCAGCGTCAGCATTTGAAGCACCTGATATCATATTCTTCAAGAAATCTTTATGCCCTGGTGCATCGATTATTGTATAATCTTGTTTATCTGTTCGAAATTTTAATTGAGTAGTATCAATAGTTATGCCCTGGTCTCTTTCTTCTTCTAAAGCATCTAATAAAAAAGCATATTCGAATTCTTTTCCTTTAGCCTCACATACTTTCTTTATGCTTTCAAGTCTGCCTTGATTAAATGAATCTGTATCTACTAGTAATCTACCTATTATTGTAGACTTGCCATGATCCACATGTCCAACACAAACAAATTTAACACTTGGTCTTTCCATCTTACTTCAACCTACATATACCCTTTAGCACGAAGCTTCTGCATTGCGTGCATATCTTCTTTATCCTGAGCTCTTCCATCCCTTTCACTAATCTTAGTATTCTCAAGTTCTTTGATTATCTTAGGAATAGTATCTGCATCAGAATCTATTGTACCAGTACAAGGCTGGCATCCTAAGCTTCTATACCTTTTACCATTCTTTGCAAAATAAAGATCTATTATTGGAATTTTCTCTCTTTCAATGTACTTCCAAACATCAATTTCTGTCCAATGTAATATAGGATGAACTCTAATATGATTACCTTTCTTAAAGTCTGTTTTAAATAAATTCCAAAGTTCTGGTGGTTGATCAGTATAATCCCACTCAAAATTAGAATCTCTCTCACTAAAAATCCTTTCTTTTGATCTTGAACCTTCTTCATCTCTACGTATTCCTAAGATCAAACCTTCAAACTTATGTTCATCCATAACCATAGACAATCCATCTGTTTTTAATGCCTTGCAACAATCCAATCTTCCTTTCTCAGGACCCATTCCATCTTTTAACGCTTTCTTGTTCATCTTTACTATAAGATTAAGATTATACTTCTTGACAAACTCATCTCTATACCTGATCATCTCAGGAATCTTATAGCTTGTATCAACATGAACTAATGGAAAAGGACAATGTCCTAAGAATGCCTTTTGTACTAACCATAACAATACAGTAGAATCCTTACCAATACTCCATAAAAGAGCAAGCTTTCCTAATTTCTTATATGCTTCTCTTATTATATAGATACTTTCTGCTTCCAGTCTATCTAATTTTGACACTTTAACGACCTCCCTTCTTGGCGTGCAAACCGCATTCTTTTTGTTCAGGAGATTCCCACCACCATCTTCCTGCACGGATATCTTCTCCGTCTTTTATTGCTCTTGTACATGGCTCACAACCAATGCTTGGAAAATTTTGATCATGTAATTTAT
>CAYUUQ010000013.1:0-18164 GCA_964447875.1 uncultured Methanosarcinales archaeon
AGGAGAAATTTTTCACGCGCCAAAAAAGTGTAAACCAGTTTCGGTACTATACAGTTAAATTTTCAATAATTAAAGCTTAAAAACAAGAAATTTTGAGATATTGAAAAGAATTCGGACTAGAATTTTCAATTATTATTTATCAACTTTCTTGATAATCTGTCCCTTAACATTAAAGCTTTTTCCACAATATACACAACTCTTCCTTTTACCTGCTAAGATCATTGATTTGGCTTGATATTTCATCCTATTTTTACAATGAGGGCAAACAAGTAAAAATATCATTCTTGTTTCTCTTCTTCAGAATTACTTTCATTGTTATCTGAATCTTCAACACCTGTAGAAATATCTTGACCAATATTTAACTCTTCAGAACTATCACTAGAGTCATCTGTTGAATCTTCCTTATTCTCACCATTAGTAAAGGCAGAGTCTACAAAATCATCTGGCTTATCCTGTGAAGTTAAATCGCTTTGCGATTTATGGCTTTCTTCTTCTTTTTCTTGACCCCATTTATCTTTATCCATGTCGTGCATATGTTGTGACTCTTCTTCTTTAGGTTTTAATAGTTCACCTACTTTTTTATCTACATCAGAAAGTTCTTCCTTTTCTTCCTCTTTTTTATCTTCAGAACTATTTTCATTTTCTGTAGGCTTTTCTGCCCCATTAGAATCTATTTCACCTAAACCCAAGATTTCATTTACTTTTTCATCAACCTTCTCTTCAAATTGTTCTTGAACTTGAACTTCTTCTGGTGTTTTTTCTTCCTGTGAAGTTAAATCGCTTTGCGATTTATGACCATTGCCTTGTTCTTCTTTAACTTCATTCTCAGGTAGGTCGACTACTTCTAATCCCTGAACATTATCATTATATGTTTCAATTTTAGGCTTATCCTCTTCTGAATTATCAGAAACTTCAGGTTCATCAACAACTTCCAACTTAACTTTATTACCGTCATCATCAACTAAATCAACTTCTTTATCTTTCTTACCAGCATCTTTTGCCTTTTTCTTTTGCTCGGCTTTAATTTTCTTTATCTCTTCTTCTTTAGAGTTTATGGCATCAGCTAAACCCTCAAAATCCTGAAACTGTTCCTTTAGTTTATCTTCAGGCAAACTAAAATAATCAAAAAACTTCTGACTAAGTTTAATCAGTTTAGTTCTACCAAATTTCTGTCTCGTTATATAACCTAATTCCTCAAGTTCTTTCAAATGATCATATGCTTTATTAGTTCTTATCTTGATCAAATCTGCTTGTTTTATAGGATATTTAAAAGCTATAACTGCTAAAGTTTCCATTAATGTCTTAGAAAGTTCTGTTTGTGTAACAATATTCTTAACAAGATTTAGATATTCTTCTCTTGTAGTAAGTTTCCAATATTCTCCTTCATCAACAACCATCAAGCTGCCTTGTTTTTCATCATATTCTTTTTGCAACAATAATAGAACTTCTTTTATCTGTTCAGGACTATGTCTACATAATTTAGCAATTTCCTCTAAACTCATCCTCCTTGCAGAGGAGAACAATAATGCTTCAACCTTCTTTTTTAGATCTTCCATCTTTATTTTAATGTATAAAGATTATCTTCCTTTTTAATTCTTTCTTCTTTTGTAAGTAAATCAAGAAAACCATCAATCTCTTTTTCACTTATTCCTGTAAGCTTCATAAGTTCTTCTTTACTAGCTGATTTCTTAACAGATAATATAATAGAAATAGCATTTTGTAAAGAAGTATTAAGATTTCTTCTTAAAAAATCATTCTCATTTTTTAGTTTCTTAGCAATCATATCTATTCCATGTAATTTAGCTTGTAGGTCATTCAAAAAATTAGATATATCCTTACTCTTCATCTTTAGTTCTTCTGGTTTTATAATATCTATTGAAGAAGGCATATAATCAAAGCAAAATCCAATCAAGATAGGTACACTCTTAACAACAACCTCCATCTCAACAAATGTGCTAAACATATTATCTGATTCTTTTGCTGGTGCAATATCTTCCTTAACAACAGAAAAATCTTCTGTTTCTTTAATCTTCTCTATATACTCATTCAAAGAATTTTCTACATGCTCTTTTGGTTTTCCAAGTACCTCAATAATTGTCTTAAATCTTATAAATTCGCTTTCTTCTGGCATATATCTCAAGAATTAGTGCCCATTTAAATATTTTTGCTAATAGCTTCTTTTCCATATCAGGAATACACAAAGTAATGTAAGAACAATTATTATCAACGTACTTACAAGGTTTCTTGACTTAGTACCAGTAGATTCATACAACAACTTAACTTCTGAACCACAGCTATCATCTAAAACAGCAGACATATCATTACTCTCTTCTTGAATCTCAGAAGCAACAAATAATGTTTCTTCCTTCTCTACTAAAGGTAAAGCCAATAATTTGATATCTTCTGTAATCTCTTTAGTTGTTTTCTGATCATCTCTTTTTACTCTTATCTTGAGTTTATAGTCCCCTTCTTCTGCTTCATCAACAACATTAAGAAGCTCAAATTCCTTACTTTGTCCTGATTTAACTAAAACTTTTTTCAAATTATCTTCCCTATTACCACTATAACACTTAGAACCCTTGTAAACATAGCTATGAATATCAACCATATGATCTTCATCATCATTATTTACTAATTCAATCTTAGAAACAATCTCATCACCAGGATAAACAGAACCACTACACTCCAATAAATTATATTCTAATTTAGCTTTTCTAGGTTCTTTCTCAATATATATCTTATCACACACTTCCTCATTATTATCTTCAACCTCAATAGAAAAAGAATCTTCAGTAATAGATCCAGAAGTCCATCCTACTTTAATTTCATAATCTCCATCACTATAACTACCCTTACAATTACTATACAATTGTATAGGTAAAGTAAAACTATAATCCTCAAACTTATCAGGTAGGTTTGCCTTGGTTATCTTTGATATCCGATCATCATCATTCTCAACATAAAGTTTTATACTCTCTTTTGAACTATCTCCTTTGTATATGTTAAGTTTGACTTTGATTATATCTCCAAATTCTATATTTGAACTACCTTCAATATCTTCAATTTCAAAACTAGATTCCCTTTCAGGTTCTTCTTCATAATTCTTCAATCCTGGTGTAGCTAACCTAAGTTGCCATAATCCATTAACTAAAGACCAAGAAATATCTTCTTCTGAATAACTATAACTTACCTCATCAATCAAATTTCCATAAGGATCATAAAATTTTATCTCCTCTAAATTATCATTATTCAAAAAACCAGAAAATCCATTCATATAAACAACAAGATACTCTCCAGAACCAATAATAGTTCCATCAATAACATTAGTATCAGTGATATCTAATTTATGATTTGAACTATCAATAAGATATGCTGCAATTAAATCAATTTCCTCGCCAGAATTATATATTTCTATAAACTCTCCAGCAGGCATAGCCGCATTATCATCTCCACTTGGATCAACAAATAATTCATTGATAATAAGATTGCTATAATCTTGATTCTTATTACTATTTACTCTTCCAGGTGTTCCACCCAAATAAAAACTACAATAAAAACTTCCATTAAAGTATTCTAAAGAATAACCACTGCCACAATCATCAGTATAAGAAACATTAGCTATAATCGTACCATTAGAATAAATGAGAAATAAAGAATCTTCTGTATTAAGATTGTTACCAATAGTTGTACCTGCAGAATAAATGCTCGCTTCTATACCTGAATAATTAAACCCTTCTTCAACAATAAGATAATAATCTGAATCATAATATTGTAATAATTCCAAACTATCGTTAGTTGCCTCATCCATTATAATAAAATCAGACAAATTTAGACTTGTATCAGAACAAATTTCAACAAATTCCTTATTATTATCTTCTCCCACCGCATTATACATTATCTCATTTATTCGTATATCTGCAATAACTAAACTAGCACATAATACTAAAATCAAAAATAAAACTATTCTCACATTACCCCCCAAGGAACAGAAATCAAAACTGATTTATAAAATCTTCTCAATGAGTATCTAATTCTCTATATACTAACGTGATATCCTGATCAGGGTCTGGTGTAGTATCTATAAGCTCAAGCCTAATAGTTTCCTTATCAGGTAATACTGCAATATTTGTACTTTCTGACACAATCACCCAATCATTAACATCTAAAATTTCATCAGACTTAAATGTTCTTAAAAATGCTGCAGTCTTAACTTTTGAAGTATATGTTTCATACATCTTAACACCAACTTTAGGAAATATTGGGTCGCTGCCTTGGTTTATTATTGTATAATTTATCTGTTTAATTCTTAAAGTTCCATTATCTAAATAATATGAAACAGCATCTAAAGACAACGAAACCCCTTTAGAGCTACTTGAATACTGTGGATCTAGTTCAGGAAGATTACCTATACAATCTTTAGTATCATTGACTATTCCTCCCCTAGGACACACATATCTATACTCATAAACTTCCTGTTCACATGGACAAAAACTACAATCCAATTCAGGACATTCACCATCATCTTCACAAACACATATCTCGGGTTCTTGGCATTCAGGACATATTATTTCCTCGCATTCTAAAACAACATCTGGTTTTAGAAAAAAAGTACCAACTGAGGCAATAATTATCACCAATATTACAAAAAATAGATTAAAATGGAATCTTTTAAACAATAAAACCTTTAATCCTCTTCCAATATTACTAAAAGCATTACCAAAAGATTCTTGTTTCTCCTCATTGCCTAACTTCTTATCTCCTTCGAATATATCTGACATAATAAAAAAATAACATCCAAATTATATAAATTTTTTCATAAAATATGGTTTTTACTATTTTAAAATGCTCATAAATCTTTTAATACTGAAAGCTTAACAAGGAATTTGGGTGGTTAGAAAGTGAGTTTTTTAGGATTAGGAAAGAAAAAAAAGAATATTAATGAAAAACTGGATGTTCCTCCAATGCCTCCTCCAGGTATGGAACAAAAAGAATTTCCAGAAATACCTCCAAGTCAAGAAGAGTTTCCTCCTTTAGTTGATACTGTATCTGCTAACGAAAAACAACCAGAAATTCCTAGTTTAGATGATATTCCTGGACCAGGAAGTGACTTTAACTTACCTCCTCCTCCAAAAGATGATCTTGACCAACAAATACCTTCACTAGATAATAATTTAAAGATACATGATCAGATTCCTAAAGAAGATGCTATATCTCATATGAATATGCCCTCAGACTATTCCAATATTATGCCTGAACCAGTTGCTCAGCCTAAACCTGCAGTAAAACCTAATATTAAAAAAGAAAGTATTCCTGAAAGCAAATTTGTAGTTATAGAAAGATTCAAAGTTATGATACAGGACATAAATCTGATAAAATCCAACCTAAAAGAATTTGAAGGTGAATTAACAACTTTAGGAAGTGAGGAAAAATCAGAAGATGGGTTATATTCAAAAATGAAAAACAATTTGATGTCTATTAATAGAACATTAAAATCAATGGATAAAATACTATTTGAAGGGTGATCTTATGGAAGCAAAAATTTTTGTAAAAATCAACAAATATAGAAACGTTCTTGACGGTGTAGGAAACATAAAGAACAAACTAGATGAAGCTAAAAACATACTAAATGAGATAACTGAACTAAAAAGAAAAGAAGATGAAGAAATCTCATCATGGAATGCTAAAATAGCTGAAGTTGTTGAGAAAGTAGAAAAAATAGATAATGAATTGGTAGAACCAGAAATGGTATAAAATGGCAAAAGAAGAACTTTACTTTGTTAATGTTGAAGGAGCTGATGTCTTAAGAAGAGATATCTTAGAAAGCTCAAAGAATATAGTTGAAATCCTAAAAAATTATGAAAACTTCAAAAAGATAAATGAAGAAAAGGACAATAAGACAGAAGAATTAAAAGAAAAGATAAAAGATATAACTTCATTGATAGTTAAATTAAAGTCTGATCTTCCTGCAAGCAAAGTTAAAGTTCCTAAAAAGAATCCAAAAGTAAAAAAAGCTGTTGCTTCATTGAAAAAAGAAACTACAGAACTAGATAAACTAAAGTCAGAACTTGATGACATAGAAGCTAAACTTAATACTATTTAATTTTTTTATATTATTACATTATTAACAAAATTTTTAAAGTAAAGCTATTTCTCTAAAACTTAAATGCGGGGATGCCGGAGTGGTCAATCTTAAAGAGCCTAGCTCTTTAGGACCAGACGGGATAGAATTTCGAGCATCACGGTGCTAAACATCCAAACTCAAGTCAGTTGAGTGGTGAGGCTTCAGGAAAAGTCAGTGAAACACTCGTGAGCCATCTATTGGCTTAGTGCCTACCGGGGTTCAAAACCTCGTCCCCGCATTTTAATTTTCTACAATAGTTATTTAAATTAAATCATCCTCTTTTTGTTAATTCTAGCATTTTACCAAGATTACATGATATAAAATGCATAAACAAAAAATGAGTAAAAATTTATTAGATAATCCTGAAGTTGTAGAAATATTAGGTACTTTTATCGGCGACGGTTGGATTGAAAGTGACAAAGATGCACTATATATAGCTGGCAGTCCAACTGAGGATAAAGATCATTATGATAAATATTTAGCACCTTTATTCTCTAAGTATTTCGTACCAGTTAAACCTAAAAAATTCACATATTGGGGTGTTTATGGTATTGTAACATATAAGAAGAAAGTTATCAAAAAAGCAATTGATTTAGGATTTCAAACAGGACCAAAATCCCTAATCGCTGAAATACCTAAAGAGATTATAGACTCTAAAGACAAAGAAGTTATCAAAGCAATATTAAGAGGTATTTTCGACACAGATGGTTCTTTTTGGTGTGAAAGATCTAGAGCAAAAACCTCAACTGAATGGAAAAAAACACATAATTATCATCCAGAGTTAGCTATCTGCTCTTGTTCTAAAAAATTAGTAAATCAAATACAATTTCTTCTTGAAAAACTCAATATTGAATCAAAAATAAAGCAGAAATCAAAAAAAAGAGTAAAATGTGGAAGAAATAATAATGACTCATATTCTCTAAATATTAGGAAAATCTTAGAAATTGAGAAATGGTTTAAAGTTATCGGAACGAACAACCCAAGACACCAAACAAGATATGATGTCTGGAAGAAACTTGGTTATTTGCCACCTAGAACAACGATTAAAGAAAGGAAAAAGATACTTCAGATAAATTAACTTAAACCTCCTCCCCGCATTTTTTTATTTTTCCCAATACTATTTTTATTTCGTCTTTTATACTAAAGTGTGGAGGTATTTTTTAGAAAAAGTGTGTTATTTTGCTAGCTACTCCTTTTTCGACCAATAATCAACATTATCATAACAGGTAGACTTATCGATAGTATATTGCATTCTAGTTTGATAAGCTGTTATAGATATTTTTATGTTATCACAAATTTCTTTATCTAATAATTCCTTAGCCAAACTATTAAAGCACATTACTTTTTGATTTTCATCATTTATTTGCTTACATATATTAACATCTTTATTATTTATAGCAACTACTTTCAAACACTCCCCCTTATCAACACCCACAAGATCATTATCACAATCAGATATCTTATTTGTTTCAGATATAGCTCCCCTATAACAATAACCCTTAGATTGAGGTTGTGAAATTAATTCACATATTTTGGAATTTTGTAATCCTTTAGCAACTTCAGAATAACAACCCCATAATTGACCACCAACAAATTCATCACATATATTTGGGTCTTTCATCTCAATAGAAATATCAACATAACATTGCCATTTCTCTACATGGTCTAAAGTATCACAATTATCTAAGGCATTTTCATTGTTCTCACTATCTATCTCATTACAACCACACAACAAATTCAATAAAATGATAACAAATAATATTTTTTTCATCAATTAATGTCTAGTTTAATCAACTTATTTAAACTTTCCCATAAAAAGTTGCTGCAAAAATAAAATTCACAAATAATAAGAAAATTTATTCCCAAATTGAAACATTAGCAGAATCTCCTTTACCCTCAATCCTTAATGTAATCATTCCACCAATAGGATTTACACAAAAATCATTATCTACATACATTTTTTCAATATCAAAAGAGTGTATTTTTTCTCCTTTGTTTTTAAGTATATATTTTTTAGATTTTAAAAAACAGATCTCATCATAATTTTCGTTTATTTCAAAATCTGTTTTTTCAATTGAGGCAAACTTTGGAGCCATAACATTAATTGTAGATTCGAAATTAACTTTGAACTTTTGATAATCTTGTGACCAATAATCTCTCTGTTCATCAGGCGTTACTTCAGCTGATTCGCTACATCCATATATTAAGATTAGAAATAATCCAAAAAATATTGAGTTAAATAATCTTTTTTTCATCTTTTATCACAATTTTATTAATAATCTAATCCTTTCAATTATCCTATTTAAACATTTCGCCTTCTGTACCAACTTATATAAATTTAAAATAATTTACTTATCAAATCCAAACATAAACTTTCATTTTTTAACAATAATTACCATAAAAAACAACTTTTCCTAAACATTTTTATATTCAACCAATAATTAATGATATAAAATGATAGAAATATGTGCTGTTGGCGGTTATAGTGAAATAGGAAAAAACATGACCGCTGTAAGAATAGATGATGAAGTTGTAATCCTAGATATGGGTATCCACTTAGAACCATATATTCAATACACAAATGATGAAGATCTAGTAGATATAAGTGCATCAGAACTAAGAAAAGTTGGCGCTATACCCGATGATAAAGTAATAAAAGATTGGAGACCATATGTTAAAGCAATCATCCCTACTCACGCACACCTAGATCATGTTGGAGCAATAATGTTTATGGGGAATAAATACAATGCACCAATTCTTTGCACACCATTTACTGCTGAAGTGATAAATACAATCTCTAAAGATGAAAAAATAGTATTAGAAAACGATATCAAAATAATGAATGTAAACTCATTTTACCAGATATCAGACAACATAAAAATAGAGTTCATAAACATGACTCATTCTGTTCCTCAAACAGTTATGGTTGCTATACATACAAAGTATGGTATCATTATCTACGCTAATGATTTTAAGTTTGATAATCATCCATTAATAGGAAGAAAACCGAATTATGAAAGGTTAGAACAATTAGGTAATGAAGGAGTATTGGGATTAATATGCGACTCAACTAGAGCCCATAAAGCAATGAAAACACCTTCAGAAATAGTAGCTAAAGAAATGCTTAGAGATGTAATGATTGGAACTAATGCAGAAGGAAAGGCAATTATTATTACCACATTCTCCTCACACTTAGCTAGATTAAAATCAATAATAGAATTTGGTAAAAAATTAAACAGAAAAATAGTTCTTTTAGGAAGAAGTTTAGCAAAATATGTACAAGCAGGAGAAAACATAGGTATAATCGACTTCTCAAAAGATGTGGAAATTGTGAAATATGGATCTAAAATAAAGAAAAAGTTAAATAAAATTTCAAAAAAGGACAAATCCAAATATCTTTTTGTCGTAACCGGGCATCAAGGCGAGCCAAAAGCTACTCTTTCAAAAATGATAAAAAATGAAGTATCATTTCATTTTGATCACGAAGACCACGTAATATTTTCCTGTACTGTAATTCCTAGCGAAATTAACATAAAAAATAGAGAAATTTTAGAAAATCAACTAAAATCTAAACATGTAAGAATATTCAAAGATATACACCAATCAGGCCACGCATCAAGAGAAGACTTAAGAGATCTCATAAACATGACAATGCCAAAACATATTATCCCTGCCCATGGAGAATCAATGATGAAAGATGCATTGATATCTTTAGCAGAAGAAAAAGGATATGTAAAAGGTAAAACAGCTCATCTTTTACAAAATGGAGATCATCTAAAGCTATAAAAACCAATATAGATACTATAAAAACAAAAACAATATAAATAAGAATACAATACTTGGAATAGTATTAGGGGGTGTAAAAAACATGAAATTAACACTAGCAGAACCATTATATCTAAAAGATTCAGTATCAATAATATCTGACCTTGTAAATGAGGCAAGATTTAAGGTAACAAAGGAAGCTATAGAACTTGTAGCTATGGATCCAGCTAACGTTGCTATGGTTGTATTTAAACTTCTAAGCTCTTGCTTTACAGAATATGATATTTCTGAAGATGTCGAAATAGCAATCAACTTAGGAAATCTAAAACAAATTCTTAGAAGAGCTGGAGCAAATGACATGCTTAGTTTAGAATTAGGCGAAGACAATAAACTAAAGATCCAGTTAAAAGGTAACACAACAAGAACATTCAATCTACCAATAATTGAATTAGAAGAAAAAGAACAAAAAATACCAGATCTACAATTCCCAATATCTATAGTTATTCCTTCAAAAACATTAAATGATGCAATTGAAGATGTGGATATTGTAGCTGAATCAGTAAGTTTCGAAGCAGAACCAGAAAAATTAACTGTTTTAGCTGAAGGAGACCTATCACAAGCAAAAATAGAGATAAAAGGATCTGATAGTAACAAAATACAATCAGAAAGCAGCGAAAAAATAAAAGCTAAGTATTCTATAGAATATCTAAAAAAGATGATCGGTGGTTCGAAACTTTCAGATGAAGTAAGTATTAAGTTCAACAAAGATTATCCATTAAAAATAGAGTATAAAGCAATAGACAAAGTTGACTTAAGTTTTATTCTTGCTCCTCGGGTGGAGAACGACTAAATATATTTTTTATTAGATTTATTATTCTTTTAAAAAATCCTTCTTTTTTTTCTTCTTGAATATCTTCCGTTGTTTCATTATCAGTAATATCTACACTCTCTTCAACTTCATTATTAGAAATTTCTTCTTCAATATCTTTTATTCCGGTAATCTTAATCTGTTTAGACCAGTCATATTTATACAGACTTTCTCCTTTCTTAACATTAACTATAGTCCTTAAATCAATTGTTTCTTTCTGAAAATCTGAAGGTATAGTAAAACTGTAAGAATATGCTTCTTTATTCTCGCCCTTTTCCAAAGGAGTATCTATAAGTATATCCCCCTCCAAAGAATTCTTAACTTCATTAGGTAGCATTTCTATCAAACTAACCTTATCAAGACTAGAATCATCAAGATTCTCTATAAAAACAACAACATTAACCAAATCTCCAACTTCAAATTCTTCTTTTTCAAGTTGATGAGACATACTAACAATTTTTGGAGTAGGAACAATCACTACTTCTTTATTATTTTCAAAAGAATATGTTTCACCATCTTCAACATAACTACCAGTTACCTTGATATTATATGTTGTTTCAGATTCTACTTCAGGAACATTTGGTTTATTATCAAGAATACTCTTCAATCCGCCTGCAGCTACAGTATTATCATTAGATTCTACAACATCAAAAAGATCTGACTCAATCTTAACATCTGCACCTGTTACAGATGTTTCCCCATCATTTTTCAATTGCACTTTAACGGCTAAACTATCTCCTGCCAAAACTTTCTCAGGAGTTACATTTATTACTGCATAAACACTGGATAAACCAACTTCAAATTCTTTCTTAATATTATCTTTTACTATTATATTCCCAATTTTAAAATCATAAGAAATATCAATATAATGTTCAGCATTCCTACCAGAATATAATTTGACCATAAATGATTCACTATCATCTTCATTTATAATTCCTGAATAAGTGTATACTCCCTCTGCCTCACTAAAACCATCTGAAAACTCATTTACCTTAACAAGATAAGATTGTTTTATTTCCAAATCATGAATAATCAAGTCATCAGTATCATCTTTATTTTCAAAGGTAATATTCAACAAAACAAGTTCGTTTCTTTTTGCTCTTTCCTTATTCAACTCTATATCTAGTTCATAAGGTGCTTTAACCTCAATGGTTTCACTATCTGACTCATCAGTTATTTTCTTCCCATCATAAACATGCGAAACAGTAGCCACAGATTCATATTCAATAACTGATTTTGCCCTAAGTTTATATTTAAATGACTCAGACTCTCCTGAACTTATACTTCCAGCCCATATTGCAGAATTACTATCAAAACTTCGAACTTCAATACTACTAGGGTAAGAATCTGTATAAACAACATTTGTAGCTACTGCATCTCCGTCATTTGTCAGAGTAACAGTAACTTCTGTATCATCACCTAACAAAAGAGAAGTATCTGAAAAAGTCCTAGTTATCTCTATTGATGGAGTTATATCATAAATAGAAACAGTAATTGATTCTACTGTATCAGTAACATCCAATTCAACATCATCAAAACATACCTTAATATTATCCCTATAAGCGCATTCAGCTACTTCAAGAATTTCCCTAAGATTATCTATTTCAAAAAGAAGTTTTGCATTACCAATATTATAATCCGCCTTAAATGTGTGACCTCCAGCTTCCCAAGACTCTTGATCTTCAACATCTCCGCTAAAAATCTCAGACCCGTATACAATAGGTAAAAATAATAACATCAAGACTAAAATATACCCCTTTTTCATCATAATTTACACTATAATGTTTCTGATTTAAATATTTTACCAAAAGAAATATAAATGAAATATATAAAAAAGCCACTATGGAAAAAAGAAGATCTTTCCTAAAAGAATGGATAATAGGTTTCATAAAAAGTAGGGATATTATATTCAAAAAACTGGTATCTATTGAGGAAAATAAAGAAAACTTCGATGTTTTTGTAACATATAAAGACAAAGAACAATATATAATAACAGAACCAAAAATAGGCAATATTGACGAGATTATGAAGAAAATAACAAAAGATAAACATTATGCATTAGTAACATTTAACACAAAAAACAATTTTAAATCTATACATGAAAATTGGGAGAAACTTGCAAAATTCAAACACTTTTGCATATACTTTGTAAATCCATTCTCAAAATTAGACAAAAAATGGATAATCTTTCCTCACACCCATAATAGTATATGTGATGAATCAGCTCTAAAAACAGGACTCAAATCTATGTTTGATATGGTTGATGTGTTAGATGAAAAAGAGATAGAGGCAAGATTTAAATAGGGCTAGAGAATCTTAGCAAATGTATAGAGCATAGGACAGTAGGGCTCCAACTATATACAAAGCACTATGTGCAAAATATTTTTGTCACCTGAATGTCCTTTGCGTACAAAATCAAAGAAAAATAACTAACATCTGGCCTATAAAACCTGCAAACAAAGGTATCAACAAGTTATCATCCAGTTCATCTACAAAAGCTTCTACTATTGCTGCTACAAAAGCCATTGCTATTATTATGTATACATTATAAGAATTAAGTAATACAAAAAATCCAACTAAGATATTCACACCTAGCCCAGCTAAAGTTCCAGTTAAGGTCTTATTCTTAAATATAGTAGTTGTACCATATTTCTTTCCAATAAGTGCAGCAGTCATATCTCCAAAAGTAGTCATAAGTAAAGCAGCTAATGCTATCCTAAAATCAAAAACAGCAAGACATATGATCGCTGCAGATATAAAATATACAACTCCATAATATCTTTCCCTCTCTTTTGGTCGTATAATACCATCAAACAAAGGCATCCTAAATCCAAGTTCCAACCTAAAATATTCTGCAATAAGAAATAACATAAGTAATCCGACAAGAGAGATCAGTGCAGTTTGTTTACCATATACTTTCTCAATAAAGACATATCCTATAAGAACAAGCAATATCAATAGATGAAATGCTTTTCTTTTAATCTCTGTCAATAAAGGCCAAGTCATTAAAGACATATAGCCTAAAAGCTTTAAAAAACTTTTGATTGCGAAGCAATTGAAAGGTTTAGAATTTCTAGTTCTAAACCTTTTGATTACTAAGTATGTAAACAAAAAAATAAGCAAAATATTTAAACTTAAAGAATAAAAACAACATTATGAAAACAAAGATAATTGTGACACTTGGTCCTCCGACATTAAATCCTAAAAAACTTAAAGCATTAGCTAAAAGAAATATAGGGATATTTAGGCTAAAAAGCTCATATTACTCAGAAAAACGACTAGAAAATACAATAAATAATGTAAGAAAAGTAACTAAGATTCCATTGATGCTTGATCTTGAAGGTCCTGAACTAAGATTAAGATGTAAAAAAGAGTATAAGTTCAAAAAAGGTGCTAAATTTAAAATCGGTTTCTCAAATGAAGAAGAAATTTCTTTTAATCATGACTTTTATGAACAAATAACAATGAAACACAACTTCATTTTTGATAAAGGCAAAGGACATCTAAAGATAATTGAAAAGAAAAATGGAAAGATAATTGTAAAAACAAAAGACAATATAACTATAAAAGATGGTAAAGGAGTTAATCTAAAAGAAAAAATATTAGAGACAAGTCCATTATCTGAAAAAGATAAAGAATTACTTAAGATAATAAATAAAAAAAAGATAGGTTACGTTGCCTATTCTTATGTGAGAAGAAAAGAAGACATAGATAACTTAAGACTTCATCTAAATAAAAAAACAAAAATATATGCAAAAATAGAGAATAAACAAGCCCTAAAAAATCTAAAAGAGATAATACAACTTACTGATGGTGTTATTGTTGCAAGAGGCGATTTAGCAATTGAAACGTCTCTTGAAAAAGTTCCCATTCTACAAAACAAAATAATAAAAGAAGCAAACAAACAAAATAAACCGGTTGTAGTTGCAACTGAATTGATATCTTCAATGGTCAATAGTAAACTTCCAACAAGAGCAGAAGTAGATGATATAGAAAACTGTATATTTGAAGGTACAAATTTATTATTAATAGCAGATGCAACAGCAATAGGTAAATACCCCACCCTTACGATAGATACCTTAACTAGAATAATAAAAACTGCAGAAAAATATAAAGGTAAAAATTAAAATTTATTCAGCCTCAGCTTCTTCTTCGCCATTATAGCTTGGAACTGCAGCTTTACTGATTATCATGATATCTCCTATTGATTTTACCAGCTGATGAGGAACAATAACTCCTTTTGCTGAACCTAAGACTCTACTTAAGAAACTTTGTTTTGTAGCTCTCACTCTCCATCCAAAAACTTTAGTTTGAGTAAGAATAGCTTCTTCAACATCACCAAAATAATCTCCTGAATCAGTAAAAACTCTCATATCATAACTTTCTGTGATCTTCTTCATCTTTAGCATATAACATCCCTCCCATTAAATATAATGAAAATGTTAGAGCTAGATAACTATTTAAAGCTTTTGGTAATAACTATGTTAAAATGATGAAATATAAAAATCTGATTATTATAGGGACATCACACATAGCAAAACAAAGTAAAGAGGAGGTAAAATCTGCTATAAAAAAAGAATCTCCAAACATAGTAGCTTTAGAACTAGACAAAAAAAGAGTGTCTGCTTTATTAAGTAAAAAACAAGAAAAACAAAAATTTTCAGTATATAACATTAGAAGAATTGGAGTTAAAGCTTTTGTATTCTCGCTATTTGCTTCATGGGTACAGCAAAAACTTGGTAAACATGTGGGAATAATGCCTGGTTCAGAGATGAAAACAGCAATTAGACTAGCCAAAAAAAACAAGCTAAAGATTGCACTAATAGATCAGGATATAGAGATAACTCTAAAAAATTTCTCAAAATCATTAACATGGAAAGAAAAATGGAATTTCGTAGTTGATTTGTTCAAAGGATTTGTTCTAAGAAAAAAAGAAGTAGAAAACTTTGACCTAACTAAAGTACCAGAAAAAAAACTAATAAAAAAGATGATAAATATTGTTAAAAAGCGCTACCCGAATATTCACAAAGTATTAGTAGAAGACAGAAACAAAGTTATGGCTAAAAATCTAATAAAAATAATGAAACAAAACCCAGAAGAAAAGATTTTAGCAGTTGTTGGTGCAGGACATGTTGATGATATGCTAAAAATAATAGAAAATATGTTTAACAAAATAGAGTATAGCTATTCTTACTCTATAGGCTAAAAAACAAAATTTTATATATACCTATTTCTAAATACGCTTTATGGGAGAATTAGTTGACCTAAAGGCAAAAATAAAGAAATACTTCAAGTTTAGTCCTACTGAAGTTAGAAGCATAATTATAAGTATAATTGTTCTTGCATTTATAATCTCTTTTGCTGATTGGGGACCAGGTGAAGAAGTTGATCTATGGTATGGATTTATCAATCTTATAAACTCAATTCTTGTTGTAACAATATCATTATTAATTCACCTTTCTGTAAAAAAGATATTTGCATTACAGATGAATTACAGAGCAGAATATAATCTTTGGACATTCGGACTATTAGGGTGCTTAGTCCTAGCATTTATTTCAACAGCATTATTCAAAAATACCTGGTGGGTATTAGCTGCTGGAGGAGTAATGCTTCAACACATCGCAGGTCATAGACTGGGTCATTATAGATATGATATAAGTTATTATGAGACTGGCTGGATATCTATAACAGGCCCAATAGCAAATATAATATTAGCTGTATTTTTTAAAGGTATGAGTGCTTTTTTCTATAATTCGTTGATAGTTAAAGCAATAACATTTAACTTACTATTTGCTTTGTATAACGCATTACCAATCCCTCCGTTAGACGGCTCAAGAATGTTTTTTGGTGATAGATTAAGTTATGTAATGACATTTTCATTTATAGTAGCAGCAGTAATTCTACTTTGGATTGATATTCCGATATGGATTGCATTAGCAGGATCTGTATTGCTTGCATTAGTTGGCTGGCTACTTTATTACATATTCCTAGAAAAAGGCTTTTGGCAAGGTCCTTATCCATAAAATGGCAGTAAAATATATGTACAATTGGGCAGAGTATTTTTTCTTTATACTACTTATAATTGGTTTTCTTTTATCTCTATTAACACCCTCAGCTGTTTTAAGTTACGCATTGATATTCTGCTTAGGCATGATGGGTGGAAGATTAATGTTTGAAAGAAAAAACAAACTACAATTTCCTTATTATCTAATGATAATTGGATTACTTATTGGTTATTTACTTGGAGCTTACTATGGAAATAGAAATATAATGTTGATATTGTTCATAATAGGTGCTTTCTTAAGCTATTATCTCCATGATTCTGGAATTATAAGGGATGTAAGGTATTAAATTCTAAAATGATTAAATTAGCAGATAATGTGGTAAAATTAAACGTTGATAGTAACGTTTACCTAGCAGATATTGGAGAAAAAATAATAATTGATGCTGGCCCAAAGGCCTATTATAATGAAGTAAAAGAAGAACTTTCTAAAATAACAGACTTTAAAAAGATAAAAAAAGTTATTTTAACCCATATTCATTATGATCATTGTGGTAATGTAGATTTATTCCCTAATGCAAAAATTTATGCTTCTAAAAAAGAAATTGATGACTTTAAAGCTAATCCAGGTGTTGCATTTACTTTACCAAAACAAGTAATAGATCAATTAATGAAAAACCTAACAGATATAGAAGAGATAAAGGATTTATTAGAAAAAAATAGTTTTGAAATAATTTATGTTCCTGGTCACACAGCAGGAAGTTTAGCATTATACTACAAAAAAGAATCTATTCTTTTCTCAGGAGACTGTCTATTTGAAAACGGTATTGGAAGATACGATCTACCTAATTCCATTCCAGAAGAAGTAGAAAATAGTGTTGAAAAACTGAAAAATCTTGGGTTTAAAACTCTAGCTCCAGGACATGATTACTAAGTTATTTTTCTAATTATTTATTATAAATAAAGATATTTCTCATATAGAAATACCATTAAATGTCCAGTGGAATGTCCTGTGCTCTACAGGCCCTAATTCCTTAAAATTCTGCTGTTTCAGAAAGCAAATAACCACTGGACACTGGACATATGTCTGCGTAAGGTATTTAAATAGAAAAATCTTACTCCAATCCATGATCAAAAACTTCGAACCTAGAGTATACCAAGAAACTATTTTTTCTACATCTACTACTAAAAACACATTAGTAGTCCTCCCAACAGGGATGGGAAAAACAAACATCTTCTTGATGTTAGCAGCTCACAGACTAAAACTATATCCGACTTCAAAAATTCTATTCATAGGTCCTACAAGACCACTAATAGATCAGTATATGCAAGTGTTCAAAAATCATTTTGAGATAGAAGAAAGTGAAATGGCAATTTTTACAGGCCATGTTAAACCAGAAAAACGAGCA
>CAYUUQ010000014.1:0-17887 GCA_964447875.1 uncultured Methanosarcinales archaeon
AGAAAGAAATTAGTCCGGCTTTAGCTAGATTACATGCGCATATTTCAGGTGATGGTTGTCTATATATTATTAAGTCAAATAGGTCCAAAAAAGAATTAATACAGCATCCTAGAAGAAATACTAAGCGAAATCGTTTTGTAGTTCAGTATTGCAATAATGATATAAATTTGTTGAAACTATTTAAGAAAGACATAGAAGAAGTCTTTGATAGAAGCGGATTCTTAGATTTAAAGCAAAATAGAGTAGATGTACAAGGCAAAAGAGTTTACGAACTTCTGAAATACTTAGGTGCAGGTAAATCTCATGAGTGGTTTATTTCTAAAGATATATACTCCGCGCCTAAGAAGGTTATAATTGCATGGATAAAAGCTTTCTTTGATGATGAAGGATATGTTCCTTTGAAGAAAAAGGCTATTGAAGTTAATTCTGTTAATAAAAAAGGATTACTTAGAATAAAGTGGATGCTTCTTAACTTAGATATAGATTCTATCGTTAGAGGTCCATATTATACAAGAGAATTCTTTTGTTATCGTTTATGTATTAACTCCAAGAATATCTTTAAATATCATAATTTAATTGGATTTGATTCATTGAAGAAGAAACAAAGATTAAAGGATTTAGTAGAATAAAAATGGGGACACGAGGACGTTCAAAGAGAAGCTTTATTCTTCCCTTATTTGAACCCCGATCCGAGGCTTTCTACAGATGGATAAGTCATTCATCGCCGTTAAAGGCTCATCTCTCCAGTTACTGGAGGCCACTATACTAGCCAGGTTATACTATGTCCCCATTTAGTTATTAGAATTAGTTACTGATTTTTAAAGGTTATGGTATCTCCAACTTTAGTTTTACTTTCTTTAACTCTACAGGCTACAACTTCAATTAAATATCTTGCTTTATTTTTTGGTTTGTAGAATTGCCATGGTTTTATGTTCTCTTTTATTTCTATAATTTTTTTGTCTTTATCTAAGTATATAAGATCTATAGGATAGAAAACAAATAACATGTGTATTGAGATAGAGATATCTTTTTTGAATGGAAATATTAGTCCAAGATCAGAATTTCTTTTTGAAAACATCAGTCCTGTGGCTTTTGATAACTCATTATTACATGATTTGGCTGTTTTAGCAATTATCGTATCTTTTGTTTTGTTTTTTATCATTTTTATTCTATTGTTAGTGATGCATACCCTACTGCAGAATTGTAGTCTCCCATAATATCTGCAGAAGTATAGTAATGAAGAAGTTTTCCTTTTTTTGCACCCAATAACTTAGTTATTTCTATTGTTGTTGCGATTGGATATTTTCCACATATTGTAGCTTGAGTTTTTTCAGTATAATGTAGGAAGTTTTTAGAATCAAGTTTTTTTATATGTTCTATCGCTTTTTTATCTAATTCATAGAGATTTTCTTTTATGTTTTCTTTGAATGGAAAATAACCATAATTAAATCCAAAGTGTGTAAAATCACTAGATGTTATTATAACAATATTTTTGTCTTTTATAGTATCTGCTATAATCTTTGCAGTTTCTAGATAGTTTTTATCTGGAGATATTATGATCGGTAGAATTTTTAGATTATTTAGTTTATCTCTAGATGCAAACTGGAGAAAAGGCAATTGTACTTCTATACTATGTTCTTGTTCATGTGCTTCCTCATTATGAGGGATTCCCTTTGATATTAGTTCTTTACCTAATTTTTTATCAATTTTTATTATTCCAAACGGAGTTTCCCAATCATTTAATGATAGGCAAGTAGGATAACCTCCATGAGATAACCCTAACATTAAGTAGGTATCAGCAAATTTAGATTCTGCTATTTCTTTATATGCCCAGGCAGCACAAGGGCCAGAATATAAGTAGCCAGCATGAGGTGAAATTATTGCTTTAATCTCTTTATTTGTTCTTTTTCCCGGAGTAATAGCTGGACCAAACGTTGATTCAAAAGAATTATTTATTTCTTTGTCTAATTCTTCAAAGTTTCCCGGATAGAATTGGCCTGATACGATTGGTTTTCTTATCATATTCCTCTTTTAAGTGTTTGAGTTATTTAAATTTGTCTAATTCTAGTAGTTAACCAGATTAGTAAGGTTTAAATATGTTATTTATTAATTTCTTTAATATGAAGTATAAGTTAATGTTTTTAATGTTAATTTTAATGGTTCCTGTTGTATTTGCAGGAATTAATTTAGAAGGAGATATCAAAGACACTTATTATTTGGGTGAGATAATTAGTCCTTCTTTTCAACTGAGTCTGGATACTTCCCAAGAGGTATTATTTAAATTAGAATTAGATTGTGATGGTTATAATCTTGATTATTTTGTTGTGTTGTTGGATTTAGCTCCTGGCGAATCAGTTAAAGTGGCTCCTCCTGATTTAAAGTTAAATGAAAATATGGAAGGGGAATGTAAATTAAATGTTTACTTAGATTCATTAGATAAAAAAAGAGTCGATGAGTTTAGTTCTAGTGAGTTTGATGTCAGAAATGATATTGAAGTCATACTTTCAGCTGATAAAAAAAATGTTTTACCTGGTGAGATTGTCAATTTGAATGGTGTTTTGAGTAAGGTTGGGTCTTCTCTTACTATTGCTTTTAATGGAAAGCAGGAGTTCATAGATATATCTGAAGAAATTTTTTCCTTTGGTCTTAAAATACCAGAAAACATTAAATCTGGAGAATACTTATTATTTGTAGATGTTAAGGATGATGATGGGAATATTGGAGATGCTAATTTAGGGATAAATGTATTATCTTTAGCATCATCTATTGATTTTAATGTTAATGGCAATGTTTTTAAGCCTGGAGATCTTATTATTATTACACCTAATGTTTATGATCAGGCAGGGGATATTCTTGATAATGATGTTTTAGTAAGTATAGATGATTTGTTTTCAGGAACTATTCAGTCAGGAAATCAGATTGAATATATTCTTGATAACTATACAGCACCTGGAAGTTATTCTTTAACTGCATTATACGAGTCTTTTAGTGCTACAGATGTTATTGTAGTACAGGAAATGAAGTTAATAGATGTTAATATGGAAGGAGAGATTGTTTATATAAAGAATATAGGTAATGTAAAATATGATGATGTTGCTGAATTGAATTTATACGGTGCTGATAAGAATTATTTCTTAAGTAAGGAGATAGTCTTAGATGTAGCAGAATCAATGCAAATAGATCTTTCTAAAGAAGTTCCTACTGATAATTACAATATAGATCTTGCGGTTCAAGATGAAGTATTTAGCGTAGGAGAAAATATATCTGTTGAAGATAAACGTACTATTTTTGGTAAGATAACTGGTGCAGCAGTAGTAGATGGTGGTTTAATTTCCAAAAATCCTTTAGTTGCATCTATATTTTTATTATTGATAATAGCAGGTATTACTGTTTTCTACATAAAGAAAAACAAGAAAGAAAAACAACCGTTTTAATAACGGTAATGTTCTGGTTTATATGGGCCCTCTACTTTAACTCCAATATATTTTGCTTGATCTTGTCTTAATGTTGTTAATTTAGCTCCTAATTTATCAAGGTGTAATCTAGCTACTTCCTCATCAAGTTCTTTACTAAGCATATAGACTCCAATTTTTCTTTCTGGATTTTTAGCAATATCTATTTGAGCTATTGTCTGGTTTGTAAATGAATTACTCATTACAAAACTAGGGTGACCTGTTGCACATCCTAAGTTTATTAGCCTTCCTTCAGCTAGAACATAAATAGAGTGTCCGTCTTCAAATGTATACCTATGTACTGGGCATTCACTTCCTTTTATTTCTTCTTTTTTTACTCCTGGCCATTTTTCTAGTTCTGCCATTTGTATTTCATTGTCAAAATGACCAATGTTACATACAATTGCCTGATCTTTCATCTTTGACATATGTTCTGCTGTTATTATATCTTTGTTTCCTGTTGTTGTTACAAATATGTCTGCTATTGGTAGAGCATCTTCAACTGTAGTTACTTTTATTCCAGCCATACATGCCTGTAGGGCACAAATTGGATCTATTTCTGAGATCATAACCTGGGCTTTTTCATTTCTCATTGCTTCAGCTGAACCTTTTCCAACATCACCATAACCACATACCATAACTGTTTTTCCAGATATCAAAACATCCATTGCTCTTTTTATTCCATCTGGTAACGAATGGCGGCAACCATATACATTATCAAACTTTGATTTTGTTACAGAATCATTTACATTTATTGCTGGAAATAATAATTCATTATTTTCTTCCATCTGTATTAATCTATGAACTCCTGTTGTTGTTTCTTCACTTACACCAATAACTTTTTTAGCTACATTATGCCAATGTTGATTGTCTTGTGCTAAAACTCTTTTTAGTGTGTCGTTAATTACTTTTAATTCATGAACATCAGTTGGTTCATCTAATATAGTTGCGTCATCTTCTGCATTAACTCCTCTATGGATTAATAATGTAGCGTCTCCACCATCATCAACAATTTGATCAGGACCTGATCCATCTGGCCAGGTCAATGCTTTTAATGTACAATCCCAATAGTCTTCTAGTGTTTCACCTTTCCATGCAAAAACAGGAACACCTGCTTTTGCAATTGCTGCAGCCGCATGATCCTGAGTTGAAAAAATGTTACATGAGCACCATCTTACGTCAGCACCTAGTTCTACTAAGGTTTCTATTAGTACAGCTGTTTGAATAGTCATATGTAAGCTGCCCATTATCTTCTTACCTTTTAATGGTTTGTCTGGTCCATATTTAGCTCTTGTAGCCATAAGTCCAGGCATCTCCTTTTCTGCTATTTCAATTTCTTTTCTACCGAAATCTGCTAGAGAAATATCTTTTACGCAATAATTTTCTGTTTTATCCATTTAAACCGCCTCCGGAATTTTTAATATTCCTTTTATTCTTATCAAATATATATTGGATGATTGTTTTGATCAAGTTAATATACTTTTCCCCTATAAATGTTAAATTTGTCCAAGAATTTCTTATTTTATTGGACAAATTAAGAAAAGCTTATATATAAGCTGGACAATCCTATTAGTTATTATGGTTTTAGATAACAAAGATACTGCGATAATTTCTTTATTGAAAGAGAATTCTAGATTATCTATTCGAGACATTGCCAAGAAAACCAGAATACGGCCATCTACTGTTCATCAAAGAATGTCAGTTTTGAGAAGAGGGGATATAATAGAAAAATACACTGTTAAGTTAAACAATAAAGAAGTTGGTGAGAATTTTATAGTTTTTTTCTGGATAAAAATTAAGCCATCTGCTAAACTAGATGATAGGTGGGTAAATAATATCCATGTTAAGGAAGTTTTTGGAGTAACTGGAGAATATGATATGCTGCTTAAATTGAAATTTAAAGATATTGAGGAATTTAATGATTTTGTTATAAAGTTTAGAAAGGAGGCAAGTGTTGTAGCTACACTTACAAGTGTTTCAACTGCAACGATTAAAGAAGAGATTTAGTAATTCATAACTCATATTCCACAAAGGTTATTGTGGGGGGTCGGGATGTTTGCTAACACCCCCAATGAGAAAACATTATGTTCTTTCTCCAAATGTCCCGGCCCAACCTTATTTTCTTAATTGTTTATACTCTTGACAAATAGATGATAATATTTGTTTAATAGTTTTTAATAATTAAAGGTATATTCTGCGAATATTTCTTTCTTTATTATAATAAAAAGAGTAGAATTAACGTCTTATTCTTTTCATACCTAATTTTAGCTTTCCAAAGAAGATTTGCATACCTATAGCACGTTCTCTTGCAGCTTCCCTTCTTTTTTCTTCTCTTAGTTCCCAAACTTCAGTATTTAATTCGTTTATTAGAATATTAAGAATTACTTCTCTTGCGTGTTCAGGATTATCAAATCCTCTTTTTGGAGCAGCTGCAATCTCATAGATTGTTCTTAGTTTTGAACGAACTATTGCTTCTCTTCTCAATAAACCTTTGAAGCTTTTGTCAGCAGGATATAATGCCTTCTCACTAATTAATTCTTGCATCTTTTTTTGGCTTATGCCCATTATTCTTCTTGCTGCTTTTGCAACTCTATCTAATTTATATTTGAATAATCTTTTATTTTTCGCTATTTTTAATAAGAATTTTAAGTCTCTAATTTCTTCTTCTGTTAATAATCTGATGTTCTCTAACATTTTCTTTTACCAAAAATACTTGAACCAATCCTTACCATATTTGCACCTTCTTCAATTGCAATCTTATATGAGTGAGACATACCCATCGATAGGATATTCATTTCAACATTTGGTATGTTTTCTTGTTTTATTTTATCAAATAACTCTTTAGTTAGTTTAAAGTATGGGCGATCTTTTTTTGGATCTTCATAGTATGGTGCCATTGTCATTAATCCATCAATCTTTAGATTTTCTAATTTAGATACTTCTTTTACTAAATCTAGAACTTTATTAGGCATACAACCATCTTTATTTGGTTCTTTACCTGAATTTACCTCTATAAGTATTGGCATAACTTTGTTTATATTTTTACAGCGTTTGTTTAGTTCTTTTGATAATTTTAAAGAATCAACCGTTTGGATCATATCAAATATTTCTGCAGCTATCTTAGCTTTGTTTGTTTGAATGTGTCCTATGCAATGAATTTTAACAATATCCTTTAATTCTTTGTACTTTGTTTGTGCTTCTTGTATATAATTTTCTCCGATAATTTTTATTCCAGCATCAATTGCTTGTTTTATTTCTTCTGGATTTCTTGTTTTAGAAGCAGCAACTAATCTAATGTTTTTAGGTATTTCTAAGAGAATTTCTTTAGTATTATCTTTTATTGACATCTTCTATTAATTTTTTTAGTTCTTCTTTATTTATTTTTAATAATCTTGCACCTATTTGTTCTACAACTTTAGAAGAGAAATAAGCACCTATATGTCCACATAAATCTAATGGTAGGTTTTGAGATATCCCATATAATACACCTGCAGCAAACATATCTCCGGCTCCAGTTGTATCAACAGCATTTGCTTTATATCCGGGGATTTTGTATATCTTATCTTGTTTTTTTATGTATGACCCTTCTTTACCTATTTTAACTATTGCAATATCCACATATTCTGAAATCTTAGATAATGCTTCTTTTGGTTTTAACTCTGTTAAAGCAAAAGCTTCTTCTTCATTTGCAAATACAATATCTGCATAGTTTTTAACTATGTTTAGAAGATCTTCTTTGTTTCTAGAAACAATACCTGGGTCTCCAAGATCAATACTGATTTTTACATTATTTTCTTTTGCAAAACTCATCGCATTAAGCGATACTTCTTTTAGATTTTTATCTTCTAATTGGTATCCTTCAACATGGATTATTTTACTTTGTTTTAGGTCATCGAGGAAAACATCCTCTTTTTTAAGTTCTAAACACGCACCTAAATTAACTGCAAATGTTCTTTCAGTATCTGGTGTTATAAATGTTATGGCATGGCCTGTTATTTTGTCAGATTTTGAGATGTTTGTCTTTATACCATTACTTATCATCTTTTCTTCATATATGCTACCGTGTTCATCTTTTCCAACTTTACCGCAGAAAACAACATTGCTTCCTAATATAGCTGCACCATATAATGTGTTGGCAGAACTTCCACCTGGAGCGGTCTTTATTTCATATTTTTTTATGCGTTCTAAAAGAAGTTTAGATCTTTGTTCATCTATGAGGTGGAATTGTCCTTTTTTTAAGTCTATTTCTAAAAGTTCATTGTCATCTACTTCAACTAAAAAGTCCATTAATGCAGAACCTATTCCAAATATATCGTATTTCATTTTAATTTGGTTTAATATGGAGTCTTATATAAATTTTATTGTGAGTTATGTGAATATTATTCCCAGCTTTTGGAAATGAAATTCGCAAATAGATTGTGAGATTTCTAAACTATTGCTTTTTATTCTATAAAACAGTAGATCTTAGAAAACTTGTGTTTTCTAAGCCATTTGGATTTTCAATGAAATCCAAAGGTTTTTAAATGGGGCGGGAATCTATAATGTAGAATCAATTTTTCCTGAAGTGTTTTTACGGAGAATATAACATGAAAATTGGAATACCAAGAGAGACAAAACTCGGAGAATACAGGGTTGCTTTAGTCCCTGATCATGTTAGATTGCTAACTAATGCAGGACATGAAGTATATGTACAAAAAAACGCAGGGAAAGGATGTAAATTCTCTAATACTAATTATAAGGATGCTGGCGCAGTTATTGTTGATGATGTATATGACTGTGATATGGTTGTTAGGGTTAAAGAACCAGCACTTGCGACAATAAGAGAAAATCAAGTTATAATGGGTTATTTACATGTTGAGAAGGGCCAAAATGATGCTTTGTTAAATAAGCTTAAAGAAAAAAATACCTTAAGTTATGCATTTGAAGAGATAAGAGACGAAAAGGGAAACAGGCTTGTTAATTTGGGTGTTGAAGCAGGAATTGTAGGCATGTATGAGGGCCTAAGATTATATGGTAAGATCCTTGAGAAAAATGGCTTTGAGAACAGGTTTAAAGGATTAAAGCCGATAAAAAAATATTTTTGTGTTGATGATGTTTATAGAGCATTAAGTCAGATGGATCTTAAGAATAATGTTAATGTTTATATTTTTGGAAAAGGAAGGGTTTCTGCAGGAGCACAAAAGATATTAAGCTACACAGATATAAAACCAAATGTACTTTACAGAAATAAGACAGTTTTTGCTCATAAATTCTTACCTGATGCAGATATTGTAATAAATGCTGTTGATTGGTATCCTGATGAACCAAGAATCATTACCAATAACATGCTTAAAGCTATGAAGAAAACAGCAGTTGTTGTTGATATAAGTTGTGATGAGAATGGGGCTATTGAGAGTTGTATTCCAACATCCTGGCAAAAACCAACTTATGTTTTTAATGGTGTTACTCATTTCTGTGTTGATAATCTTCCTTCTGCTGTTCCAAGAGATTCTTCTATTCATTTAAGTAGTATGATAATAGATCATGTTATGAAAGTTGCTAATGGAAAAGAATTGGACACTGGTATGATGACTAAGGATGGAGAATTTGTGTATAAACACGAAGAGGAACCTGTTTTATTGAAAGATCAGATGGTTGAACAAGAATCAGTTGTAAGTTTTGATTAAATTTCTTTTCTCATTTTTATAGAGTAGTTTTTGAAGTTTAATTTCTTGTAAAGATATTTTGCTGCTGAGTTATTTTCATATATTTCTAAACTTATCTTTTCTGCTTTTCTTTTTTTGAACCAAATAGTAGCTTTATTTATCAATTTTTCAGCTATGCCTTTTCTTCTGAAACCTTTTTTTATGTATACATTGCTTATATAACCTACTCTTTTGTATCCTGCTATATATAATGTCCTGTATGTTTTACAAGTTATTAAACCAACAATTTCTTTATTTTCTGTTGCTACAAAGACTTTTCTCCATTCACTTTCAAGATCATTTTTTAGGTATTTGGAATAATAACTCTTTACTTTTTTTATTGGTTGTAATTCCTTATTTAATTTTCTTTCTTCTTTTTTAGATTCTAACTTTAGTTTGAATAATTCATCATAATCTTTTATTGTAGCTTCTCTTATTTTCATTTTCTATATGTTCTTATTAGCTCTTTTATTAAGAATTTGCTTAAGTTAAATCTTCTTGCTCTTGGAAATCCCGGAAAAGCGTTTATTTCTATGAATTTTGCTGTTTTTTTATCTGAACAAAGCATCATATCTACTCCACCAAAGTTAAGACCCAAGGCTTTGATTGCTTTTATTGCTTGTTTTTTTGTAAATTCTAATTGTTTTTTTGGAAGTGTTTTTTCAAAGCTGAGTTTTTCACCAATCGCACCTTGTGAGATGTTTGTAGTTACAGCATCTTTTTCATTTGTTCTTCCATAAGTATACAATACCTTATTTTTGTATATGTACAATCTTAGATCAAACTTTCTTCCTTTGATTAGTAATGGATCAATGGCGTCCTCTATTATAATATCCTCTTTTAATATGGCTTTGAGATATTCTTTTTTGTCTGTTATATCTACAAACGACCAGCCATAGTCTGATTTTTTGCTTATTATCTTACTATTTCTAAATCGAAAGTTTGTTCTCCAGCGTCCTTTTTCAAGAAAAGTTATGCCTTTACCCATAGAGCCAAATCTTACTTTTAAGAAAAGTTTCTTTCCTTTGTTCAATTCTTTAAGTATGGTAGTTATATTTCTTGTCTTGTATGTTTTCGGAACTAAAACTTTAGCTTTTCTTACTAATTCCTTTGTTTTTTCTTTGTCTCTATCTGTTGCTAAATTTTTAGGGTTGTTTATGTAATTTATTTTTTTGCCTTTATAACTATCATTTATTATTTTTTCAACTTTTTTCCAGAATTTTATAAATTTTGTATAGAATGTTTTATTACCATAAACTCCTTTATAGTTTTTTGGTTCTATGTACTTGTCCCAATAGTTAAATGGAAAACAGAAAAATATGATTATATCTTTTGTTTTTATTTTTGGTAGTTGTTTTTTTAATAGTGAGAAATAATCTATACTTTTGAATGATATTTTTGAATTGTTGAAGAAATATCTACTTCTGTAGATTTTTTTGAATGTATCAAAATCTTTCCAGTCACCTATAACCAATAATGTTTTTGTTTTCATTATGGGTTTTTAGAAGTTAATCTTATTTAAGGTTTACTCTAAATTCCATATCCTTTCAAACTCTTTTAGATATTCTTTTGCTATCTCTTTATTGTAGATTATTAATATATTCTCGTCATTGTTTTTGTCTGCGTTCTTACTTGGATTCATTGAACCTGTGATTACAATATGTTTATCTATTATAAAGACTTTGTGATGCATCATTCCAGGATTTGAGTCACGTTTAACTGAGATATTAAATCCTTTGAAGCGATGATATTGGGAATATTTTGATCCTGCTTGAGTATTATCAAATATTCCTTTTATTTCTATGTCTTTAAATAAAATTGCATCTGCAATTTCTTCATGGGTAAAGCTAAAAGTCATAAAGTATATGCTTTCTTGGGCTTTGTTTAATATGTTTATTATTTTGTTTGCACATTGATCTTCTGGAGCAAAGTAATTC
Organism: uncultured Methanosarcinales archaeon; assembly: GCA_964447875.1. Classification (GTDB taxonomy): domain Archaea; phylum Nanobdellota; class Nanobdellia; order Woesearchaeales; family DATDXC01; genus CAYUUQ01. Next base: position 11,074 of record CAYUUQ010000014.1, read on the forward strand.
TCAATTCTTGTATTATTTATATAGCTTATCGGATTAGGAACAGTTTCTCCTTTACCAAATGTTTTGTTCCATAGTTCTTGAAATTCCTGATTAAAGTTTTCTACAAGATATCCAGATTTTGCAATAATTATATTGTTGTCATTTCTAGTGTTTCCATTTTTTGTAGGATTAAATGATCCCGTTAGGATTATGTTATTATCAAATATGCAGAATTTATTATGGGAGTATTGTGAGGATGTATCATATATCACAGAGGAACCTTTTAGGTTGTTTTCTTTATTTTCGTTGTCTATTACTAATTTTACATCAATGTTTTTGCTTTTTTCTGCTAATAGGGATATGGTGTCTTTAAGGTCAATATCAAAGAATGCACAATGAATTGAACTTTTGGATTCAGATATTAGTGTGTTTAGGAAAAAACTGCAGTTTTCTTGTTGGCAGAAATAAATTTTAGGCAATATTGTCTTTTCTCGTCTGAGGATCTCTGGATTATATGTATCTTTTTCAATTAGTTCATATGCAGATATAAGTACTAAAACAATACCAATGAAGAGTATACTTTTTTTAATTACCATCTTGTTACTACTTTTGAATGCTCTCTTTGCGAAAACTTTATATATCTGATTTTGATTACATCTAATTGATTGTTTGTACTAAGTCTAGAAGCCTAGCTTTTAGATGAGGTACATCTATCACCTCTTTTTTCCCAGCAAGATACCTAGTATCTTGACTGGGTTTATATTCATATTATTATTTATGCTTTTTCTTCTTAGACTTTGTTTTCTTAGGTCTTTTTTTCTTATTTTTCTTATTGAATAGATTGCTCAATAGCATTCCTAATATTGCTCCTAATATCAGGAATAATATCTTTTCATCAATTATTATGCCTTGTCCTGGCTTTTCTACGCTATCAAAGTACATATTGAAGTTTACTAGCTCTAATGCGTATTCTGCATAGAGTAATGAAGAATATAAGTCAGATTCTTTTAGTGATTTTGCATATTCATAATAGGAATAAGCCATTATTGGGAATATGTTATCTTCTGTTGCCCTTATTATGTTATTTTCTATAACCTCAAATTTTATCTCTAATTGTTCCTCTGTTTGGTTTTCATCAAGTCCGATTAGGTTGAGGACTATGTCTGCTTGTGATTTAGCTATTGATGCTTTGAATAGGCATAGCTCATATTCTTTTTCTTTTAGGAAGGAATATGCATAGCTGATCTCTTTTTTTGTGTCTTCTAAGAATTCTGGAAATAGTAATTTGACATATTGGTAACGTTCTTCAGCTTCAGATATCTTGTTTTGACAGGATTCTTTTATTTTTTCTTTATTAAGATCAAATTCCTTTCCAATATTTTTGAAAAACTCATACCAAGATAATGCAGAATAAACACGTTCTGATGCATAGGCTAGATTGTATATTGCATCATCCTTTTCTGTGGTGTTTTCTATCTTATCAAGGATATTTTCTGCTTCAAGTAGTCTTTCTTTTACAGCAGCATATGATTCAAGGTCAGTTATCGTCTTTATATTTTTATTATCTATCTCTTTTCTTACTTTCTCTATTCCATTATTTATTATTTCTTTTACATCTTGTATATTCTTTATTGTGTAATTTCTTGTGACCATATATAGTTGACTATATTTTGTATTTGCTCCAAAGCAATAAGATGCAGAACTATAATATATTCCATGATCAAAAGCTAGCTCTCCTTTTGCTGATAGATTTGTAGCATCTTCTTTTAGTTTTATTGATTTATTTTCTTTTAGTTTTACTTTTCCTAAGTCATTTTTTAGTTTTTTAGTTCTGTTGCAAAGATCAATAGCAAGACTTTTCATTATTTCTGTGTATTGCCCATCAACTTCCAGTTCTTTTTTTGTTTCTATGTATTTTTTATTGGTAAATTCATACAATGCCTGATTTAGTGTGGAAACTTCTACTATATCTGTACCTTTCTTTTTACTATATTCTTCTATACTTACTTCTTTAGATATTGTTTCGTTCTTTAAAACAACTTTTAAGGTATTATTGGTTATGTTCCAGTCGAACTTTTCTGATTTTTTTGTTTCTATGGTTATTTTTTCTCCTTTTGGAATTATAACTTTAGTTAGACCCAGGTCAACACCAGCATCTATTTTTTCTTTTATTCCTCCAACATGACCTATTATTCCTCCAGAATTTATTGTTCCAGTCATAGCTACTGATTCATCTAATCTTTGGTTATCTAGTAGAGCGACTGCAAGAACTGTTGCAGCTGCTCCTGCTGAAGGGCCTGCTATAATTGATGATTCTGCTTTTATTGTGTAGATAAAATCTAAGTTTGAACAGTCTTTTTTTAAGAAGTTACAAGCCATCTCTTTTGCAAAACGAGTAGAGATTTGGGTATCTATTTTGGTTAGGGGAAAGGTATCTAAGAAGACTCTTCCTGAACCTGGTTGAATTTCTAGGTATAGGTCTGCAGTACTTCCTTTGAAACCACCTATTGTTTCTTTTACTGCTAATAATGTCAAATGACCTTGTTTTGTTTCTTGTCCTGCTAAAGTTAATGGTAGAATACATAATAAAAGTAATATAGATATTATCTTTTTCATTATAATCAGGAATAGAACTTAGTTTTTATTTGTTTTGTTTATCTTCTTTCTTTTCTTTAGAATCAGAATTATCCAGTTTTTCTATATGTTTGCATTTAGGATAAGCTGAGCAACCATAGAACTTACCATATAATGAAGACCTTAATACCATGGGTTTTTCACATTTTGGGCATGTTTTTTCAATTTCACCTTTGGCTACAGCTTTTGCCTGTTTTCCTGCTTCCCCTTCAACATGTTTTGTTTTACAGTTCGGGTTTAGACAGAACTGATTAGCTGATTTCTTTTTTATTTGTGTAACTATTGGAAAACCACATTCTTCACATGCTTTTTTAGTTGGTTTTATGTTTGCGCCTCTTGGAAGAGAAACAGTAGTTTTACAATCAGGATATTTGTTGCAAGCAGCAAATCTACCATATTTTCCATTTCTTATCATCAATGTACCATCTTCACAATTAGGACAGTTTCCAATTGTATTCATTGTGTCTTTTGCTTGCCAGTGAGCTTGTTTTAATGATTCACCAACTTCTTTTTCGTGTTTTTTGAAATCTCCTAATATATTAGTTATCTCTTTTTTAGCTTCATTTAATACTGTATCTTTGTCTTTCTTTTTCTCTCTAATTTCTTCCATTTCTTCTTCGAAATGCTTGGTCATTGCTTCATCAATAATTTTAGGTACGAATTTTTCTAGTGTTTCAATAGTATGTATTCCTAGCTCTGTTGCTTCGATACTTTTTGTTCCATGAACATACTGTCTTTGAAACAATGTATCTATTATAGACGCTCTTGTAGCTTTTGTTCCTAGGTTTCTTTTTTCTAATTCTTTTATGATTGAAGCAGGAGTATAACGTTTTGGCGGTTGAGTTTCTTTTTCTTCCATATTTATTTTCTTTATGTTTACTATATCTTTTTCTTTTACAGTAGGGAGTTCTTCTTCTTCCATCTTTACATGTGGTCCATAGTATTCATGCCATCCTTTTTCTACTGTTCTTGTTCCTTTTGCTATGAAATTTTCTTTATTTACATCTATGTGAAGTTTCATAGTCTCTCTTGTAGCTGGTTCACCAAATGTTGCCATGAAACGCCTTACTATAAGGTCATATATTTTTGTTGCACGCTCATCAGCTTCTGGAACTAATCCCGTCGGATAGATAGCAGGATGGGCAGCATCTGTTTTTTTACCATTATTTGGTTTTAGACCTTTTATTTTTAGAAGTTTATTACATAATTCTTTATACTTATCTTGCCTTGTTAGTTGATTAAGTATTTTTGAGAAGCCGATTTTATCAGATAACTGATTACTTGAAGTTCTTGGATAAGAAATAAATCCACCAGTATAAAGTTCTTGTGCTATTGCTAATGTATCTTTTGGTTGTATTTTAAATAGTCTATAAGCTTCAACCTGCATAGCAGTTAAGTCAAATGGAAATGGTGGTTGTTGTTTGAACTGACGTTTTTCAACTTTAGATATCTCACCTTGTTTTTTATCTTTGACATTAGCCATTATTTTGTCAGCTGTATCTTTTTCAAAGATTTTATCTTTTCCATGCAATGCTTCTATATCTCCATTATTAACATTACCCTTTAGATGTATTTCCCAATATGGATCTGATTTAAACGCTTTAATTTCTTTTTCTTTATCTACAATTGTTTTTAGAGCTGGGCCTTGAACTCTTCCAATACTCATTATTTTGAAGCCACCTGTTGATTTGTATGCTGAAGTTAGGGCTCTTGAGAAATTTATTCCATTATACCAGTCTAAGAAATGCCTTGTTTCTCCGGCATTTGCCTGGCCCCAGTCTAAAGTGGATTGTTTATTTTTGTAAGCTTCTACTAGATCATCTTTTGTTAATGTAGAGAATTTCATTCTATTAGCATCTTTTTTCTTAAGAGCTTCTCTTACTACATTAAGTCCTATGACTTCACCCTCAATATCATAATCTGTTGCTACGGTGAATTCTTTAGCATCTTTTCCAAGTTTTTTTATGGCATCTAAATATTTCTTAGTATAATCTGCCCCTTTTCTTTTTTTATGCGATGCTTCCCACCTGATATCAAAAGCAGGAAATGTCCATGAGTTTTCTTTTTGATCTAGCCCATATAGGTGACCAACAGCGCAAGCAACAACAATATCTTTTTTTCCATGTGTTACTTCATAGTATGGTGCTCCTTTAAGATTCTTTTTTAGTGCTTTACCATCAGCTAGAGCATCAGCTATCTTTTTTGCTGCATTCGGTTTTTCTGTTATTATTAATTCATAGCTCATTTTTCGACGTGAAAAATATTTGATATTAAATCACAAATAAGAGATAGTTTAAAAATGTTTGGAATTATGCCAAAATTGGGCTTATTTTTCAAATATTATCCTTTTTTTATCTATTATAGAATGAAGTTTCCAGCGTTTATCGTTTCTAACTGGGTAATCTTTGATATAATGGGTTCCTCTACTTTCTTTTCTTCTTAAAGCTGATTTTGTTATCAGTTTAGAACAGACGAGCATGTTAATCAATTCGATAATATCTTTATTTACACCATTTTTAGAGAGGGTTCTTACTTTTTTCTCAATATCATTTAGTTGTTTTAATGCAGATTTTAATTTAGATTTAGTTCTTATTATTCCAACCTTATCCCACATAACTTTTTTTATTTCTTTTTTTATCTCTGTTGTTTTTTTATTTGATTTTGTTAATTTGATCTCTTTTGTTACTATATCTTTTATCTTTTTATTTTTTATTTTGGTTGATAGGTATTTTATTAATTGTGTACCAAATACTAGCCCTTCTGTAAGGGAATTTGAAGCAAGCCTATCAGCTCCATGTAGACCTGAACAAGACACTTCACCAATAGCATATAGATTTTTTATGTTGGTTTTTGCGTTATTGTCTATTTTTATTCCACCACAACTATAATGTGCAGTTGGGGAAACAGGAATAGGCTTTTTTGTTATGTTTATACCTTCCTTAAGACATCTTTTGTAGATTTTAGGGAATCTTTTTTTGATATAGCCTTTTTCTAGGTGAGTTACGTCAAGATAAACATGTTTTGATTTAGTTTTATGCATTTCATCTATTGTAAATTTAGAAACAACATCACGGGGAGCGAGTTCTCCCTCTCTATGATATTTTGGCATATATATTTCATTGTGCTTATTTATCAGATGACCACCCTCACCACGTAATGTTTCTGAAATGAGAAAGTTTGTTTTGTATAGTGATGTCGGATGGAATTGTATAAATTCCATGTCTTGGAGTTTACATCCAGCTTGATATGCTAATGAATAACCATCCCCTGTTGCAATATCTGGATTACAGGTATGTTGATATAACTTGCCTAACCCACCTGTAGCTAAAATAATTGCTTTAGCAAGTATTTTTTTTGTTTTGTTGTTTTTTATTTTTAATGCTATTGTACCATAACAGGTATTATTTTTTGTTATAATTTTTATAACTTGAGTATATTGTTTTATTGTTATGTTTTTATTGTTTTTTACTTTTTTTATCAATGCTTTTTGTATAGATTCTCCAGTTATATCTCCAGCATGGACAATTCTTGGATAAGAATGAACAGCTTCTTTACTTAAGCTAAATTTGCCATTCTTGTCAAATTTTACACCTTGTTTTTTTAGCCATAATATTTCTTTTGGTGCATTTTTTACAAGAATTTCTGTTGATTTCTTATTACAGATTCCATCTCCTGCCCTTAGTGTGTTGTTTATATGTTCTTTAAATGAATCTTTTTTTGAGAAAACTCCTGCTAAACCACCTTGTGCATATAATGTGTTAGATTCTTTTAGCTTATCTTTTGTTATTAGTAAAACTTTTCCATGTTTTGCTGCCTTTAGTGCAAAACTTAATCCAGCGATTCCTGATCCTATAACTAAGAAGTCAGTTTGTAGCATTTTATAGTATTTTCAGTTTTATATCTAATGCTCTTGAAGAGTTTGTCAGGTAACCCATTGACATTACGTCTGCTCCAGAGTTTGAATATTCTTTTACTTTATTTGGTGTTATTCCACCAGAAGCCTCTATTAGTGCATACTTGATAAGATCAAGGTTTTTTAATGTGTTTATTATTTCCTTTATCTTTTTTGGTTGTTCCTTATCTACATTCTTTTTTGTAGAAGTTTTTTTAGGTTTTTGGTTTAATTTTTTTTGCATTTCTGCTAATATTTTTGTTTGTTTTTCCAGCATTTTTTCCATATCTTTCATGTTCATATTTTTTC